>CAMONF010000109.1 GCA_946620335.1 uncultured Clostridia bacterium | reverse complement strand
GTGGTGACCCGCAAGGATTCCGGCACAGCCGTCACAGGCCTTTCCGACATCGCGAAGGCGGAGAGTATTGCCCTGGCGGATGGCTCCGTTCCGGTGGGACGGTACACCCGTGTGGCCATGATCAATGCCGGGCTGCTGCCGGGCTTTGAAGTTGACGCGGCGGCAGACATTACGACAGCCCAGGTCTCCGAGGCCTTGGGCGGCGTCGAAATCTCCGAGCAGGGAAATGTATCCAAGGTCCTGGCCGCCGTCGTGGAGGCCTCCTGCGAGGTCGGCACGACCTACTACTCTGACACCTACGGCTACGAGGACCAGCTGGACATCCTGGAGTACGTGAGCTATGACCTGAGTGGAAATGTCATCTATCCCATCGCCCAGGTGGTCAACGAGGAGGCTGATGAGGCGGAGAAGGCCGCGGCGGCGGACTTCATTTCCTTCGTGACGGGCGAGGAGGCAAAGGCCATCTTCGAGGCCTATTATTTTGATACGGACGTGGCCTGAAATTACCTTGGCAGTCGGTTGACTTGTCACATGGGAGGAAATGAGCATGCAGGAGCTGATGAAACTCATAGCGGGACTTGACTGGAGCCCGCTCTGGATATCGCTCAAGACCGGCGTTGCCGCCACGGTGGTCTCCTTTTTCCTTGGCCTCTTTGCCGCCGGGAAGATCATGGGGGCGAAGAGCGGCTGGAAGGCGGTCATAGACGGCATATTGACCATGCCGCTGGTCCTGCCGCCCACGGTGGCAGGCTTTTTCCTCCTGCTGCTCTTCAGCAGGCGGAGACCGCTGGGGATTTTTCTCTATGACAGCTTCGGCATCCGGGTGGTGCAGACCTGGCTGGGATGTGTGATTGCCGCGACAGTGATTGCATTTCCCCTCATGTATCGGAACGCGAGGGCGGCCTTCGAGCTGGTGGACCCGGACCTGATCGACGCGGGGCGGACGCTGGGCATGTCGGAGACGGAGATTTTCTGGAAGGTGGCTGTCCCCTACGCGGGGCCGGGCATCGCCTCCGGCACCATCCTCACCTTCGCCAGGGCCCTGGGTGAGTACGGCGCCACCAGCATGCTGGCGGGCAATATCCCGGGGAAGACGGCGACCATATCCCAGCGGATCGCTATGGTCATCCAGGACCAGAATTATGCGGTGGCTGGCGTGTGGGTGACGGTCGTGTTGGTGATTGCATTTGCGGCGGTCGTCGGCATGAATGTCATTTCCTCAAAGCACATGAAAAATGTCCGTCGGTGGTGATGCGTCATGGCAATCAATCTTGATATCCGAAAAAAATATCCCGGCTTTACCCTGGACGTTCGCTTTGCGACGGAGAGCCGCCGGATCGGGATCCTGGGCGGGTCCGGGGCAGGCAAGTCCATGACCCTTCGGTCCGTCGCGGGCATCCATGCGCCGGATGAAGGGCGGATCCTCCTGGACGGGCGCGTCCTGTATGACAGCGCGGGGAGAGTCGATCTGAAGCCGCAGGTGCGGCGGGTGGGGTACCTTTTCCAGAATTACGCCCTTTTTCCCAACATGACGGTGCGCGAGAACATTATGGCCGGCATGAAGGCTCGAGGAAATGACAAACACGCCAGAGCGGATGAATTGATCCGCAAATTCCGCCTGGAGGGGCTGGAGGACCGGCTGCCCTCCCGCCTGTCCGGCGGCCAGCAGCAGCGGACGGCTTTGGCCCGGATCCTGGCCTCGGAGCCGGATGCCATTTTGCTGGACGAGCCCTTTTCTGCCCTGGATGGGTACCTCAGGGACCAGATGCAGCGGGAGCTCATGGCGACTCTGGCCGACTATCCGGGAACCGTAATTATGGTCTCCCATGACCGGGATGAAATCTACCGGTTCTCGGAGGAAATCCTGATTATGAGCGGCGGTAAGATCATTCGCCAGGGGCCGACCCGGGAGGTCTTCGCCAACCCGGGCAGCCGCGACGCGGCAGCTCTGACCGGCTGTAAGAACTTCAGCAGGGCGGAACGGCTTGATGACCACCACGTGCGTGCTCTGGACTGGGGCGTAGACCTGACTTTTCGCCAGGTGGTGCCCAAGGAGGTGAAGGACCTGGGCTTTCGGGCCCATGAGTTTTTGCCTGTCTGGGGCGGGGAGCGCCCGGACAACGCTGTCCGGTGCCGCGTGGTCTCCGAGGCCATGCTTCAGTTCGAGCACAATTATTATATCGCGCCGGAGACGGAGGAGCCTGCTGCCGAGCCTCTCAGCTGGTTCGCCCAGCGGGAGCGGTGGGCGGAACTTGCGGAGAAGGGGATGCCGGATTATCTGATTTTGCCGGAGGAGGCGGTGATGTTCCTTGGGTAGGGGATGGGGAGAAAGTGGGAATAAGGGACGGTTCCTTTTCCCAGTTTTCTTTGAAAACTGGGAAAAGGAACCGTCCCTTATTCCCACTTATTGAACACGCCCTCCTGTTCGTGCTATAATTTGCCGTCGGGAACACTGATTTGCCTGCATAAGCTTCATTTCGCGGGAGGATAATAATATGATTGACGGACGCACCAGGATGCTCTGCCTGATCGGCAGCCCGGTGGCCCATTCGGGCTCGCCGGCCATGTACAATTACAGCTTTGAAAAGCTTGGCGTCAACTATGTATATGTGGCTTTCGACGTGAAAAAGGAGGAGACCGGAGAGGTCATCAAATCTCTGAAGCTCCTCGGCGCCCGGGGCTTTAACGTGACCATGCCTTGTAAGCAGGCCGCCCTGGCAGCCTGCGACCGAGTAGATGCAGCTGCGGCCCTGATCGGCGCTGTCAATACGGTAGTAAACGACGACGGAATTCTGACCGGCTACAATACCGATGGACTGGGCTGGGTCCGGGCATGCCGGGAAGCGGGGCTCGACCTGGCCGGCAGGAAGATGGTCCTGGCCGGTGCCGGCGGCGCAGCTTCCGCC
>CAMONF010000108.1 GCA_946620335.1 uncultured Clostridia bacterium | reverse complement strand
GGTCCCGGATCTTGCCCACGGTCTGGGGCGCCGGCCCGATGGCCCGCAGGGCGCCGGCCGGATCGATCCGCTCGATATACTGTCTCAGAAAATGCATCCCCTGCGAGAGGGTCTCCTCCCCCGCGGCGCTCCCCAGCACAGCCATCATGCTGCCGGCCGGCGGGTAGGCCATAAGGCGCCGGAAAGCCATTTCCTCTTGGTAGAACCGGTCATAGTCCTGGGCGGCGGCCGCCTGGATGGCGAAATGTTCCTTCTCGTAGGTCTGGATCACCGCAAGACCCGCCTTCCCGCCGCGGCCGGCGCGGCCGACGGCCTGGGTGATCAGCTGGAAGGTCCGCTCCTGGGACCGGTAGCTGTCGGCGTTCAGGGACATGTCCGCCATGAGGATGCCCATGAGCGTGACGTTGGGGAAATCATGGCCCTTGACAATCATCTGGGTCCCCACGAGGATATCGGCCTCTCCGGCCTCGAATCCGCTCAAGATGGCGCCATGGCCTTCCTTGCCCCTGGTCGTGTCCATGTCCATGCGGAGGATCCGGGCTGAGGGGAACTCTCTCCCCACCAGCTCCTCCACCTGCTCGGTCCCGATGGTCAGACCGCCGATATAGCGACTTCCGCAGCTCGGGCAGACCGTCAGGTCCTGGGTGCTGTAACCGCAGTAATGGCAGATAAGTCTGCCGTTCATATGTCGTGTCAGCGAGACGTCGCAGTGGGGGCACCTGGCCACAAAGCCGCACTGGCGGCAGCTGACAAAGCCCGCGTAGCCGCGGCGGTTCAGAAAGAGCATGGCCTGCTCTCCCCTGGCCAGGCAATTCCCCAGCTCCTCCCGCAGCCTGTCGGAAAGGATGGTCCGGTTGCCCCGGGCCAGTTCGTCCCGCATGTCCGCTATATAGGTCTTCGCCATGCCCGCATCCCCGAACCGGCTTTCCAGGGCCAGCCCCAGGTATTCGCCCGTCTCCGTCCGGCTCCAGGCCGTCACGGACGGCGTGGCCGAGCCCATGATGAAGCGTGCGTTCTCCAGCCGGGCCCGCTCCTCGGCGGTCTCCCTGGCGTGGTAGCGGGGCGTCTTCTCGGAGCGGTAGGTCTCCTCGTGTTCCTCGTCCATAACGATGAGGCCCAGATTGGGGAAGGGCGTAAAGAGCGCGCTCCTCGGCCCTACCATGATATCCACGAGGCCCTTCCGGGCTGCTTTCATTTGATCATACCGCTCGCCCTCGGAGAGTCTCGAGTGGAGGAAAGCGACGCGGCTCCCGAAACGGGAGGAAAAACGTCTGACCGTCTGTCTTGTCAAGGCAATCTCGGGGATCAGGACGATGGCCTGCTGTCCCTTGGAAATGCAATCCGCGATTAGCTCCATGTAGATCATGGTCTTGCCGCTCCCGGTGATGCCCTTTAAGACCACCGGCCTCTTCTGTCCTGTCTCCCACTCCGCGCGGATTTTGTCCGTCACGGCCTGCTGCACGGGGGACAGGGGATCCCGACGGCTGCCGCCGGGTCCGAGACGGCCTCGAAGCTGCTCCTCCTCGGTCACGATGACGATTCCGTCCTTGACCAGGCCCTTCAGGACCTCGGCGGAGACGCCGAAGGTGTGGGCCAGCTCGCCGGTCGTCAGTTCCGCACCGCCGCAGAGGGCGTCAATGGCCGCGGCCCTGGCCTTCTGGGTCTTCCGGAGGCGGGCCTTATAGGCCAGCGCGGCTTCTTCATCCGCCAGCCGGACATGCCGGACCTTGACGGCCGCCATCTTCCGGCGGAGGGGGAAAACGGTCTTCAGCGAGAGGGACAAAGGGCCGCCGTACGTACCGGCCAGGTAGGCGGCCAGGGCGATGAGGCGGGAGTCCACAGTCTCGCTGTCGGTCAGAATGGCGGTGATGGGCTTGACCTTGTCCGGGTCGTAGTGACATACGTCACTCACGGAAAGGCAGTAGCCACGCCGCTGCCCGTTCCCGAAGGGGACGGACACGGCCATGCCCGGCTTCAGGATCCCGGCCATTTCCTCCGGGACGCGGTAATTGAAGGGCCGGTCCAGGTCATCGGAGGCTATATCGATCACTACTTCAGCGTAAAGCGTCCGCATCCAGTATGTCCTTTATAATGACGCGTTCGTCCATGGGGTACTTTTTGCCCTTGATCTCCTGATAATCCTCATGGCCCTTGCCCGCGAGGACGATGATATCCCCGGGCTGGCCCTTGTGGATGGCCCAGGCGATGGCTTCCCGCCTGTCCGGGATCTCGACGTAGACACCATCTGTCTTCGCAAGGCCCGTCTTGATGTCATCGATGATGGCCTGCGGCTCCTCGAAGCGGGGGTTGTCGGAGGTGACGATGGTCAGGTCCGCCAGGCGGCCGGAGACCTCTCCCATCTCAAAGCGTCTGGCCCGGTCGCGGTTGCCGCCGCAGCCGAAGAGGCAGACGAGGCGTTTCGGGTGGTAATCCCGCAGGGTGGTCAGAAGGCTGTCCAGGGCCATGGCGTTGTGGGCGTAGTCGATCATGAGGGTAAAGTCATCGGAGACCGGTACCATCTCGATTCTTCCCTTGACCCGGGCGGCCTTGAGGGCCCGCTGGATATCCGGCACGCCGATGGCGAAGTGGCGGCAGATGGAGATGGCCGTCAGGGCATTGTAGACCGAGAAGAGACCGGGGATGTCCAGCTCCACCGGGAAGTTCATCTTTCCCGCCACGTCGAAACGGACGCCAAGGTAGCCCGGCTCATGGATGTGGGCGATATTCACGGCGCGGATATCCGCGTCCTGATTGGTGACGCCGTAGGTCTCGACCTGACAGGTGCTTCCCTTCAGGACGTCCGCCGTATGGGGATCGTCCGCGTTGAAAATGCCGAGACGGCACTGCTTAAAGAGCAGCCCTTTGCAGTGCAGGTAGTCCTCAAAGTCCTTGTGCTCCGCCGGTCCGATATGGTCCGGGGAAATGTTGGTGAAGACGCCGATCTCGAACTCGATGCCGGCCGTCCTGTCCAGCATGAGGGCCTGGGAGGAGACCTCCATGACAGCGGCGTTCATGCCCGCGTCCAGCATGGCCCGGAGGTACTGGTGGACCAGATAAGATTCGGGCGTGGTGTTGGCGGAAGGAATATGCCGGTCCCCCACAATGGTCTCGATGGTGCCGATGAGACCTGTCTTATAGCCGGCGTTGTCCAGGATGGACTTGACCATATAGGTGGTCGTGGTCTTGCCCTTGGTTCCGGTGATGCCGATGACCGGCATATGCTCGGCCGGATAGCCGAACCAGGCCGCCGAGATGAGGGCCAGGGCCAGACGTGTATTGGCTGTCGTGATCACTGCGGTCTCTTCGGAAAATGAAGTCCCTTCCGGCACCTCGCTCCCCTCCTGCATGACCACAGCGGCAGCGCCCTTCGCCAGGACATCCGGAATGTAGGCATGGCCGTCGCTCTTGGCTCCCACAATACAGACAAAGAGACTGCCGGGAACTACCTTTCTGGAATCGTAAACAACGGCGGTAATGTCGGTCTCCACCGACCCACCGGCTATGGTATAATCAAGTCTTTCAAGCAGGTTTTTCAGCTTCATAGATTCTTCTCCGTCTTCATTTGGGCGCACTTACCCCTTTTTCGGGCATATCTGCCCATGATTTATCTATCATATACTAAATATGCCCTGCCGTCAAATTCTCTTTGCGAGGAGGGAATTTTTAGCTTTTGTTTATATTGTTTATTCTTTCTTTCGGACCCGGTCATAGTTTGCTCACATTTGTCCTGTATAGTATGACTCAGATAGATGAACTGACCACTCATTATCTCCCCCCTCATAAAGAACATGAAAAAGACCCGTCCTGACCAGACGGGTCCTTTTCGTTGTAAAACTGGGAATCAGGGACGGTTCCTTTTCCCACTTTTCGAAGAAAAGTGGGAAAAGGAACCGTCCCTGATTCCCAGTTTCCTCACAACTCCTGCACGATCTCCGTCCCCGCCTTGCCGAGATACCCGGCCCTGGCGCGGGAGATGGATGTAATGATCGCTCTCTTGCGGCTCCCCATCTCGACAAAGTTGATGGCGGCCTCGAACTTGGGCTGCATCTTCCCCGCCTCAAAATGGTTCTCCTCCATATAACTCCTGGCCTGCCGGACAGTGATCCTGGCCAGGACCTTCTCGTTGTCCTTGCGGTAGTTGAGAGCCACCGCGTCCACGCTGGTCAGGAGCATGAGCACGTCCGCGTCCAGCTCCATGGCCAGAAGGCCCGCTGTGAGATCCTTCTCTATCAAGGCGGAGGCGCCACGCAGGTCGACTCCCTGCTCGATCACCGGAATACCGCCGCCACCGCAGCAGATCACGACCTGGTCAGCCTCCAGGAGGGCCTTGACAGCGTCCAGTTCCACGATATCCCTGGGCTGAGGGGATGCCAGCGCTCTTCGCCAGCCGCCCTGGGTCTTCATGACGTAATTACCCTTCTTCTCCTCCTCCCGGGCTTCCGTCTCGGTCAGCAGCCTGCCGACGACTTTATTGGGCTCGTAGAAGGCCTTGTCGTAGGGGTCCACCAGGACCTGGGTGAGCACCGTGCTCACCGTCTTCTGAATGCCCCTGGTCAGGAGCTCGGCCCGGATGGCGTTCTGGAGATCATAGCCGATATAGCCCTGGCTCATAGCCGAGCAGATGGACATGGGCGCCTTGGTATACTCGCTGTGGTTCATGGCCAGCTCGCTCATGGCCACGTGGATCATATCCACCTGCTGGGCGTTGGAATGGCAAATGACGACACGCTTGCCCATCTCCACCAGGTCAGCCACGGACTTGGCGGCGGACTTGACGCCCCTCTTCTGTTCGGGCAGGTTGGTGCCCAGGGCCCTGTGGCCCAGGGCCACGACGACGGTTTCCTTCCTGTTCATAAGTACCTCCTTGGCCGGGAATGGTGCATCATGTCCCGGGCTGGTCTAAAGGAATACACGGCTGCTGAAGGTGCTCCTGCACTTCAGCGGATGAAGGCAAAGCAGATGAGGACGAGGATGCCGAGGACGATCCGGTAAATGCCGAAGGGCTTGAAGTTATTTTTCCGGATAAAGCTCAGCAGGAACTTGATGGCGAAGATCGAGACAAAGAAGGCGACGACCATGCCGGTCAGGAGGTAAAAGAGCTCCAGGAAGGTGAAGCCGAAGCCGAACTTGACGATTTTCAGCAGACTGGCGCCCAGCATCACCGGGACCGCCAGGAAGAAGGTGTACTCGGAGGCGCACCGTCTCGTAAGCCCCAGCGTGATTCCGCCCAGGATCGTGGCGCCGGACCGGGATGTGCCCGGGATGAGGGCCAGGACCTGGAAGAGACCGATGAGGAGGGCGGTCGTAAAGTCGATGTCGTCGATAGACCTGATCAGGGCCTTGCGCCGCTTGTTCCTCTCCTCAATGTAAATGAAGGCAACACCGTATCCGATCAGCATGACGGCTACCGTCACGTAGTTGTAGAAATGGGCCTCGATCCAGTCGTCGAAGGGCAGGCCGATGACGATGGCCGGCAGGCAGGACACCAGGATCTTGAGCCACATGAGGAACTTGGTCCGGTCCATGATCCGGTAAAGCCCCTCCTCCCTCTCATCGACCCCATGGAAAGGCCAGAGCCTTGGGAAATAGAGCACCACCACGGCCAGGATGGCCCCAAGCTGGATCACCACCAGGAACATATCCCAGTATTCCTGGGAAACGTTCAGCTTCATGAACTGCTCAGCCAGGATCATATGACCCGTTGACGAGATGGGCAGCCACTCGGTGATTCCTTCGATGATGCCCAGGACGATGACCTTCAGGAAATCAAGCATGTTTTTGTTCTCTCCTATCTGCCCCGGCCGGGACAAAATAAATCCCGTGCACATGCCCCGCGGGCGAAAGCGCTACAGCATGTTCCGGCCGGAACATCATTCAGAGACAGTATATCACATCCGCAGCGCCTTTTCTTTATGATTTTCAAAAAGATACAACTGCCGCCGGTCTCCTACCAGGGAAGGAAAAAATTTTTTAAAAAAACAGTTGACGAATGCCCGAAAACAATGTATGATTGCTTTTGTTGACGCGAGAGCGAAAACAAAAGCATGCAGGAGTGGCGGAATAGGCAGACGCGCAGGCTTCAGGTGCCTGTCACATTCGCTTGTGGTGAGGGTTCAAGTCCCTTCTCCTGCATAGGATACCCCGAAAGGCTCAGGCCTTCGGGGTTTTTCTTTACGCTTGCGAAAACTGGGGATGAGGGACGGTTCCTTTTCCCACCTTTCAAAGAAAAGTGGGAAAAGGAAACGTCCCTCATTCCCATTTTTTTATTC
>CAMONF010000107.1 GCA_946620335.1 uncultured Clostridia bacterium | reverse complement strand
TTGGCGAGGAGATGCAGGTAGGCCTCCTCGGTGAGGGGCAGCTCGTGCTCCTCGCGGGAGAGCATACCGCGGCCTTTGATGGTGAGAATGTAGTCATTTCCCTTCTGGCGGACACGGACGACGGGGTCGGTGCAGAGATAGGCCTGCTCGATCTTTTTGCTGGGATAGCTTTCAAGGTCGGCGGGCGGGGAGGGAATGAGCCATTTGCGTTCGATTTCCATGGGAGACCTCCTGTTTTTCGAGTCTTCAGCATCCGGCGCCTTGCCGCCCGGCATATTTTTCGGATTTCTTTACATTATACAACATTTTGAAAGGATGGGTGATCATATGAGCAGAGTGTGTATCTTTTTGGCCAACGGTTTTGAGGAAGTGGAAGCCCTTGTCCCGGTGGATCTTCTCCGCCGCGCAGGCGCCGAGGTGACCATGGTCTCCATGGGTGAGAGCTTGACGGTCACAGGACGTTCCGGCATTTCCGTCCTCTGCGACGCCATGTGGGCTGACACTGACGCGGAAAATGCAGACCTGCTCATCCTCCCCGGCGGCCAGCCCGGCACCCGGAACCTGGAGGCCCATGAAGGGCTGAAAGCCCTCCTCGAGAAGTTCTACAACGAAGAGCGGAAGATCGCGGCCATCTGCGCGGCGCCCACCATCTTCGGCCACCGCGGGTACCTCGTGGGCAGGGAAGCCACCTGCTATCCAGGCCTTGAAGGCGAGCTGGCCGGCGCGAAGCTGGTGCCCGGCGCCAAGGTCCTGACGGACGGCCACGTCACCACCAGCCGCGGCGTCGGCACGGCCATCCCCTTCGCCATCCGCCTCATCGAGCTCCTCTGCGGGGAGGAGAAGGCCAGGGAAGTGGCTGTGGGAATCGCCTATCGTGAGGCGTGATGTCGCAAAGAAACTCTGCCCCCGGGCGCGGGATGCCTTATTTCCCGGGCCCGGGGGCTTTATTTGGCTGCAAAATATTGAAAAATCAAGGAAAAAAAGGCTGTTCACAGGAAAGACCTTGTGTTATACTGCTTTAATGACGCCTGAATATGGTCCCATTGCGGGATCCGTCATGACTGGAGACAATGGGCGCCGGCCGCCGGATGACCCATTCATAATATAGAAGAAACACTTGTCAGGAGGAAATATGAGCGCACAGGTAGAGAGACTTGAGCACAATATGGCGAAGCTGACCATCGAGGTCTCAGCTGAGGACTTTAAGGAGGCTGTCCGCAAGGTATATCTGAGACAGCGCGGCAAGATCCAGATTCCGGGCTTCCGCAAGGGCAAGGCTCCCCAGATGATGATCGAGAAGATGTACGGCAAGGGCATTTTCTATGAGGATGCCGCCAACGATATGATCAACGCCACCTATCCGGTCGAGGCTTCCGCCTGCGGCCTTGAGATCGTCTCCAGCCCGGAGATCGATGTCACCAAGATCGACGAGGAAGGCATGATCTACACTGCCACCGTCGCTGTCAAGCCGGAAGTCACCCTCGGCGCCTACAAGGGCATCGAGGTCCCGAAGGCTGACGTCACCGTCACCGACGAGGATGTGGAAAATGAAGTCAAGGCCGAGCTGGAGAAGAACAGCCGCATGGTCGACGTCACAGACCGCCCGGTCCAGGACGGCGACACCGTGAACCTTGACTACGCTGGCACCGTCGACGGCGTTGCCTTTGACGGCGGCACAGCCCAGGGCCAGCCCCTGGTCATCGGCTCCAGCTCCTTCATCCCGGGCTTCGAGGAGCAGCTCATCGGCCTTAACGTCGGCGATGAGAAGGACGTGAACGTCACCTTCCCGGAGGAGTATCATGCTCCGGACCTGGCCGGCAAGGCTGCTGTCTTCCACTGCGTGATCAACAAGATCCAGTGCAGAGAGCTTCCGGTCTTCGACGAAGAGTACGTCCAGGATCACTCCGAGTTCGACACTGTCGACGAGTACAAGGATAACGTCCGCAAGGAGCTGACCGAGCGCAAGGAGAAGGCTGCCCAGACCGACAAGGAGAACGCGGTCGTGGACAAGCTGATCGAAGCCAGTGAGATGGACATCCCGGCAGCCATGGTCGACAGCCAGGTCACCGATATGTACAATGAGTATGCCCAGCAGCTCCAGAGCCAGGGTATCGGCATCGACATGTATCTCCAGTACATGGGCCAGACCGCGGATGCCCTCAAGGAGCAGATGCGCCCGCAGGCCACCAAGAGGATCCAGACCCGTCTCGTCCTTGAGGAGGTCGTGAAGGCTGAGAACATCGAGGTCGCCGACGAGAAGGTCGAAGCTGAGCTCGAGAAGATGGCCGAGCAGTACAAGATGCCTCTCGAGGACATCAAGAAGTACTTCGGCGATTACGAGAAGGAGCAGATGAAGAAGGATCTGGCCGTTCAGGAAGCCATCACCCTTCTCTGCGACAATGCCGTGGAGGTATGAATTTGATTAAGAACGCCTTGGTTCCGTATGTCATTGAACAGACACCGCAGGGCGAGAGAAGTTATGACATCTACTCCCGCCTTCTGAAAGAGCGCATCATTTTCCTCAGCGATGAGGTCAATGACGTCACGGCCTCTGTGGTCGTGGCCCAGCTCCTCTTCCTTGAGGCGGAGGATCCGTCCAAGGATATCAGCCTTTACATCAACAGCCCCGGCGGATCCGTGACGGCCGGCTGGGCCATCTATGATACCATGCAGTACATCAAGTGCGACGTCGCGACCATCTGCATCGGTATGGCGGCCAGCATGGGGGCATTTCTCCTGGCGGGCGGCGCCAAAGGCAAGCGCCAGGCCCTGCCCAACGCGGAGATCATGATCCACCAGCCCTCCGGCGGCGCCCGTGGCCAGGCCTCGGAGATTGCCATCGAGGCGGAGCATATCCTGAAGATCAAGAAGAGACTGAACGAGACCCTTGCCGCGAACACAGGCCAGCCCCTCGAGATCATCGAGAGGGATACAGACCGCGACAACTGGATGTCAGCCGAGGAGGCCGTGTCTTACGGTCTGATCGACAGTGTTGTGCTGAACAGATAATTCTAATAGAAAGGACTCCTGGCCATCGCCGGGAGTCTTTTACGCTTAAGCCGTATAAAAGCCGGGGGAAGATGCCCTGGCTACGGCTTTTAAGGGGTGGGTGCCTTCGGCTTCCGCCCATTTGATACGTCCGGCGGGCGGGTTTCATTTCCCGGAGCCGGGACGGACATTCATAAGGAGAAGATATGGCAAGAACGACCAAAAAGACCAAGTGCAGCTTTTGCGGCAGATCCGCGGACCAGGTCCAGAGACTCTTCATGGGTCCCAACGACCTCTATATCTGTGACAACTGCGTCCGGATCTGCTCGGAAATGCTGGACGACGAGGAGGAGGAGAGCTTCCGCTCCGAGGAGGGAATCAACCTGAAGCGCCCCGAGGAGATCAAGGCCTTCCTGGACGACTATGTGATCGGCCAGGAGGACGCCAAGAAGGTCCTCTCCGTCGCGGTCTACAACCACTACAAGCGGCTCCTGGCCCCCAAGGACCTGGACGTCGAGCTGCAGAAGTCCAACGTCATGCTCCTGGGCCCCACCGGTAGCGGCAAGACCCTGCTTGCCCAGACCCTGGCCCGCATGCTCAACGTGCCTTTCGCCATCGCCGACGCCACCACGCTGACCGAGGCCGGCTACGTGGGCGAGGACGTGGAGAACATCCTGCTCAAGCTCATCCAGGCGGCGGATTTTGACCTGGAGAGGGCCAAGAAGGGCATCATTTACATCGACGAGATCGACAAGATCGGCCGCAAGTCTGAAAATGCATCCATCACCCGCGACGTCTCCGGTGAGGGCGCCCAGCAGGCCCTGCTCAAGATCATCGAGGGCACCGTGGCTTCCGTCCCGCCCCAGGGCGGCCGCAAGCATCCCCAGGCCGAGATGATCCAGATCGACACCACCAACATCCTCTTCATCTGCGGCGGCGCCTTCGTCGGCATCGAGAAGGTGATCGAGAGCCGGATGGAGAAGAAGTCCATCGGCTTCGGCGCCGACATCAAGGAGGACAGGAAGGAGAAGAAGGTCAGCGAGGTGCTGAAGAACATCATGCCCTCCGACTTCGTCAAGTTCGGCCTGATCCCCGAGCTCATCGGCCGTATCCCGGTGGTGACCTCCCTGGACGAGCTGGATGAGGAGGCCCTGGTGAGGATCCTCACTGAGCCGAAGAACTCCCTGGTCAAGCAGTACACGGCCCTCTTTGAGATGGACGGCGTCAAGCTGACCGTGGATGATGACGCACTGCGGGAGATCGCCCACCAGACTGTGGTGCGCAAGACCGGCGCCCGCGGCCTTCGTGCCATCATGGAAAAAATCACGCTGGAGCCCATGTACCATGTGCCTTCGGACGGAACCATCCGGGAGTGCCGGATCACCAGGGACGTGGTGGAAGGAAAGGCTGAGCCTGTCTACGTCCGTGAGGAGAAAAAACCCGCGGCCAAGAAGGCGCCCGCCAGGAAAAAGGCGGAGAACGGAGAATAATTTCAATTGAGTGAGATGAGAAATACAATCACGCTGCCGGCGGTGGCCCTTCGGGGCACCGTCGTGCTGCCGGGTATGGTCATACACTTTGACATCAGCCGGGCCAAGTCGGCCCGGTCGGTGGAGCACGCCATGCGGGGCGACCAGAAGATCTTCCTGGTGCCTCAGGTCGACCCGGAGCTGGAAGAGCCCGGCATCCGTGACCTCTACCGGATCGGCACCATCTGCCGGGTCCGCCAGATCTCCAGGCTTCCCAAGGACATGATTCGAGTCATGGTGGAGGGCATCCGCAAGGCGGAGCTCATCGCCCTTCACGATGACGGACAAATGCTGACCGCTGAGACGGCGGAACCGGAGATCGAGGAAGGCGACCTGCCCGCCTCCGCCCGCGAGGCCATGAAGCGAGGCATGAAGGGCCTTTTCTCCCGTTACTGCGGGGAAAATGCAGGCATTTCCGACGAGGTCCGCGACAGGATTCTCCGAATCGAGGAGATCGGGGAGCTGCTGGACCAGATTTCCATCCATGTGCCCCTGCCCTTTGAGAAAAGACAGCAGATCCAGGAAGCGCTGACCCTCACAGAGCGGTACGAGGTGATCGGCTCTGTCCTGTTGGGCGAGACTGAGGTCGTGGGCTACCAGAAGGAGCTCCAGGCCAAGGTCCGGGCCAGGGTGGACAAGAACCAGAAAGAGTACATCCTGCGTGAGCAGATGCGGGTGATTCGCGAGGAGCTGGGTGAGGACACCACGGTTTCCGACGTGGACCGCTTCAAGGAGCAGGCGGCGAAGCTCAAGGCCAAAAAGGAAATTCTGGAGCGGATCGATAACGAGATCAACCGTTTCAAGAACCTCCCGTCCCAGTCGCCCGAGAGTGCGGTGGAGCGGGGATATATCGAGACGCTGCTGGCCATGCCCTGGGAGAAGTGCAGCCGGGACAACAACGACTTAAAGCGGGCCAAGCAGATCCTGGACAGGGACCACTACGGCCTGGAGGACGTCAAGGACAGGATCATCGAGTACCTGGCGGTGCGGATCCTCACGAAGAAGGGCACCAGCCCCATCCTCTGCCTGGTGGGACCGCCCGGCACCGGCAAGACTTCCATCGGCCGGTCCATCGCGGAGGCCCTGAACAAGAAGTATGTCCGCCTTTCCCTGGGCGGCGTGCGGGACGAAGCGGAGATCCGGGGCCACCGGCGGACCTATGTCGGCGCCATGCCCGGCAGGATCGCCGCCAGCCTCCGCAAGGTCGGCGTCAAGAACCCCCTCATGGTCCTGGACGAGATTGACAAGCTGAGCTCCGACTACAAGGGAGACACGGCGTCCGCCCTCCTGGAGGTGCTGGACTCCGAGCAGAATACCCATTTTGAGGACCACTATCTTGACCTTCCGCTGGACCTCAGCGAGGTCATGTTCATCTGCACGGCCAACTATGAGCAGAACATTCCCGGTCCCCTCCTGGACCGCATGGAGATCATCGAGGTGAACTCCTACACGGACAACGAGAAGGTCCACATTGCCAAGCGTCACCTGATCCCCAAGCAGAAGAAGCTGAACGGGCTCAAGGAGGACCAGCTGGTGATCCGGGATGCCGCCCTGGAGGCAGTCATTTTGAAGTATACCCGGGAGGCCGGCGTCCGCTCACTGGAGCGGGCCATCGGCGAGATCTGCCGCAAGAGCGCCAGGCGGATCCTGGAGGACGGCGTGGAGAAGGTGGTCGTGACTGCCCGGAACCTGTCTTCATTTCTGGGAAATGAACGCTACTCCATCGATCCCGCCAACGCGGAGGACGCCGTGGGCATCGTCCGCGGGCTTGCCTGGACTGCTGTGGGCGGCGTGACCCTCCAGGTGGAGGTCAACGTCATGCCCGGCTCCGGGGATATGGCTCTGACCGGCCAGATCGGTGACGTCATGAAGGAGTCCGCTTCCGCCGGCATCAGCTACCTGCGGTCCATCGGCGAGCGGATCGGGATGGGCGCCGAGTTCTGCCAGAGGCGGGGCATCCATATTCACATCCCCGAGGGCGCAGTCCCCAAGGACGGGCCTTCGGCCGGTATCACCATGGCGACAGCTGTTTTCTCGGCGGTCACGGGCCTGCCGGTTCGGGCGGATACCGCCATGACCGGCGAAATCACCCTGCGCGGACGGGTCCTGCCCATCGGCGGCCTCAAGGAGAAGCTCCTGGCAGCCAGGCAGGCGGGGATCCGTAAGGTCCTGGTGCCCGAGAAGAACCGCAATGACCTGAAGAAGATATCCAGGGAGATCACCGGAGGCATGGAGATTGTCTTCGTTTCCGACATGGAGACGGTGCTGAAGGAGGCCCTGGTCTACGAAGGGGACTTCTGGGAGGCAGCGGGCAGGCTGGCCCGCGAACAGGCCGCCGCGCAGAAGGAGTCCCCGCAGGAAAAGGAAGAAGCATGATTAAAATCAGAAGCGTAGAACTTGAGACAGTCTGCGGCGTGTCCAGCACGTTTCCCGACACCAGCCGCTTCGAGGTCGCTTTTGCCGGCAAGTCCAACGTCGGCAAGAGCTCCCTCATCAATGCCATGGTGAACCGCAAGTCCCTGGCGAGGACTTCCTCCCAGCCCGGCAAGACCCAGACAGTCAACTACTACCGCGTAAATAAGGACACTCCCGCCGCCGACACGGTCGGCGAGAATCCGTTCGCTCCCGACTGCTACCTGGTCGACCTGCCCGGCTATGGGTTCGCCAACGCCTCCGTGGAGGTCAAGGCCCGCTGGGGCAAAATGATCGAGAAATACCTGCAGACTTCCCGCCAGCTGAAGACGGTCTTCCTTCTGGTGGACATTCGCCACGAGCCGTCCGCCAATGACCGCCAGATGCTGGACTGGATCCGTTTCAACAACCTTCCGGTGGTGATCATCGCCACCAAAAAAGACAAGCTGAAGCGCTCCCAGATCCCCAAGGCCCTGAAGACCATCCGCACCGGCCTCGGCGTCACCACCGCCGTCCCGATCGTCCCTTTCTCCGCCGAGACCCGCGAAGGCCTCGAGGACATCTGGGCCATCATCGCCGGCTTCGCCGGGGAATCTGATGGGGACGCTGCGCCAAAATAATCTTTCTTCACTTAGGTGGGATGCGTTCAGAAAGATTATTTTGGCTCCGCTGCTTCGCAACAGGGATTTCTCCGTCTTTACCGGAGGAATCGACAGGGATTTACCGGGGGAGCAGAGGGGACGCTGCGCAAAAACAATTCTCCTTCCCTTAGGGGGATGCGGTCAGGAGAATTGTTTTTGCTACGCTGCATCTCAACAGGGATTTCTCCGTCTTTACCGAGGCAATCGGCAGGGATTGATGTAAGAATATAAAGTAGGAGTTAGGCATGGGAATTGTACGGGCCGAGGGGCTGAAGCATGAGTATACCAAGTACCGTGAGGATGAGTCGGAGGTGAAGGTTCATGCTTTGAATGGGGTGGACCTGGACGTGAAGGAAGGGGAGTTTATCGCCATTCTGGGGCATAATGGGTCGGGGAAGTCGACTTTGGCCAAGCATATCAATGCGCTGCTGATTCCCACGGAGGGGACGATCTGGATCGATGAGATCGATACCAAGGGGGAGGAGGACTTGTGGAAGGTCCGGCAGCGGGCTGGTATGGTGTTTCAGAACCCGGACAATCAGATCATTGGGACAGTGGTGGACGAGGACGTGGCTTTCGGGCCGGAGAACCTGGGAGTGCCGACAGAGAAGATCGTGAAGAGGGTCGAGGAGGCACTGACTAAGGTCGGGATGCTGAAGCACAGAGATAAGTCGCCCAACAGGCTGTCGGGCGGACAGAAGCAGCGGGTGGCAATCGCGGGCGTGGTGGCCATGCGGCCTCGCTGTATTGTGCTCGACGAGCCGACGGCCATGCTGGATCCTACCGGACGGAAGGATGTCCTGCGGACGGTCCATGAACTCAACAAGAAGGAGGGCGTGACGGTCATCCTGATCACCCACTATATGGAGGAGGTCGTGGACGCGGATAAGGTTTTTGTCATGGATAAGGGCCGGATCGTGATGGAAGGGACACCCAGAGAGGTCTTCTCACGTGTGGAGGAGGTCAAGGGATACCGTATGGACGTCCCGCAGGTGACGGAGCTGGCCTGGGAACTCAGGAAGGCAGGATTGGACCTGCCGGCGGGTATCCTGAAGCCGGAGGAACTGGTGGATGCACTTGCCGCACTGAAGCAGTGAGGCGCCGGGCAGTTGTTGCGATGCGGGAACGAGGAGCTTTGTCGGTATTTCCAATTATTCGTAAGGGGAAATCGGGCGGGCAAGGCGACTGAAGGGCTACATGTATTATGAGCGAGGCAGATTTATGCAGTTGGAATTGAAGGATGTTTCATTTACCTATAATCCGGGGATGATTTATGAGGTGAAGGCCCTGGACCACGTGAATCTGGCCATCGAGAAGGGGCAGTTCATCGGCGTCATCGGGCACACCGGGAGCGGCAAGTCCACGCTGATTCAGCATTTCAATGCCCTCATGAAGCCCACGGAGGGGCAGATCCTCTACGAGGGCGAGGACATCTGGGGTGACAAATATGACCAGAAGACCCTGCGCACCCAGGTAGGGCTGGTCTTCCAGTATCCGGAGCACCAGCTCTTCGAGACGGACGTCATCACCGACGTGATGTTCGGACCCAAGAACCAGGGGCTTTCCCTGGAGGAGGCCAAGGTGCGGGCTCTCCGCGCCCTGGTGCAGGTTGGGCTGCCGGAGCAGTATTACAACTCATCGCCCTTCGAGCTTTCCGGCGGACAGAAGCGGCGGGTCGCCATTGCGGGGGTGCTGGCAATGGATCCCCAGGTCCTCATTTTAGACGAGCCGACGGCGGGATTGGACCCGGCCGGACGCGACGAGATCCTGGACCAGATCAGCTTCCTCCACAAGGAGCGGGGCATCACCATTATCCTGGTCTCCCACAGCATGGAGGACGTCGCCCGGTATGCGGACCGCCTGATCGTGGTAAATGACGGCAAGATCCCCTTCGACGGCACCCCCAAGGAGGTCTTTTCGCATTACAAGGAGCTGGAGGCCATGGGCCTTGCGGCCCCGCAGGTCACCTACTGCATGCACGGGCTGCAGGAACGGGGCTTTGACGTGGATGTCACGGCGGATACCGTCGAGGAAGCCCGGGACAGCATACTGAAGGCTTTTGGCAGGTCAGTGCCTGCACCTGAAAAGGAAGATAACAGGCCTGCCGGCAGGCGCGAGAAGTCCGGCAGGAAGGGACGCCGGTAAGGCGAAGGGGAGGATACCATTTTGCTCGGAGAAATCACACTGGGACAATATTATCCCGCGGATTCGGTCATCCACAGACTGGACCCCAGGGTCAAGTTCGTGGGAACGCTGACCTTTATCGTCGCCCTCTTTCTGGTCAAGGGATTTTT
>CAMONF010000106.1 GCA_946620335.1 uncultured Clostridia bacterium | reverse complement strand
TCCGACCAGCGGAATGGCGGGGCCTGCGTTCTTTCCGATTTCGGCCGGGTCCACGGCGATGGGGACCAGGAGCTTCTGCTCGATTAGGGCGGGATCGCGGATGGTCCTGTCGGCTACCCGGGCGCCGGCCATGATGATGAGGTCGGCGTGGCGGATGGCCCGGTTCCCGAAGGTGTGGCCGTTGTTGCCGACCATACCGAAGTTCAGCGGGTCCTCTGTGGGCAGAACGGAAAGTCCCATCATGGTGGAGACCACGGGGATCCGGTACTTTCGGATGAATTCCCGGAAAATGGGGACGGCGTTGCCCAGATGGATGCCGCCGCCGGCGATGATGAGGGGCCGCCTGGCCTCCGTCAGGGCCTTGAGCACCCGCTCCATCTGGAGAGGATGGCCGTTCACGGTGGGCTTATAGCTCCGCAGCTGGACCTTCCCCTCATAGGAGAAGTCCTCCAAGGTGCCGGTCTGCATGTCCATGGGGATGTCGATGAGGACCGGGCCGGGCCGGCCGGACTGGGCGATGTAAAAAGCCTCCTTCACGATCCGCGGAATTTCCGCCGGGTCGTGGACGATATAGCTGTATTTGACAAATGACTCCACAGCCCCGGACGTATCCGTCTCCTGGAACCCGTCGGTCCCCATGAGCTTGCTGTCCACCTGCCCCGTGATGCAGATGAGAGGGATGGAGTCCGCGTAAGCCGTCGCGATGCCGGTCATGAGGTTGGTGGCTCCGGGGCCGGAAGTTGCCATGGCGACGCCGGGTTTCCGCGAAATCCTGGTGTAACCGCTGGCCTCGTGGGCCGCGTTCTGCTCCTGGCGGCAGAGGACCAGCTCTATGCTGCTGTCCAGGAGGACATCGAAGACGGGGCAGATGACCGCCCCGGGGTATCCGAAGACATACTCGACGTGTTCGAGCTCCAGGCATTTAACGAGTGCTTGTGCGCCTGTCATGAAGGGCTCCTTTCAAAAGTGCTGTTTTTTGTGTACCGACAATAGCATTGCGGAAGGCAAATGTCAATCGTCTGCAGGTGGGATTCTTCGGGATCAGATGCGGGGGCAGCGTGTCTTCATTTGCCGGATCGGCAATCAGGCGACGTTGTCCCGGGTGATGTTCTTCAGCCACTTACCGCTGGCGTAGTGGCCAAGGACCCAGGGCCACTTGACGAACTCGTCGGTGCAGATGAGGAAGTAGACCACCATGACCGGGAGTTTCAGGACGAAGGCGGAAATAAAGCCAAGCGGCACGGCGTAGACCCACATGTCGATGGTGTCGCAGATGACGCCGAACCGGCTGTCGCCGCCCGCCCGGAAGACGCCGGCGATCAGGGTGGTGTTGACCGCGCTTCCGATGATGTAGTAGGTGTTGATGAGCAGCATGATCCGCAGGTACCCGGAGGCCTGTTCCGTCAGGCTGGCGTAGCTCAGGATGAAGGGGGAGGCGGCCAAAATGAGGACGCTGCCGATGAGGCCCGTCACCACTGTCATAAAGAGGGTGCCCGAGGCGTAACGCTTGGCGTCCTCCATGCGCCCTTCACCGATGACGTTGCCGAGGAGGATGCCGCCGCCGCTGGCCACGCTGAAGCAGAAGACCGTGCTGAAGTTGCGGACCACGATGACGAAGGAGTTGGCCGCGACCACGTCGCTCCCCAGGTGGCCCAGGATGACCGAGTACATGGAGAAGGCGAGGCTCCAGCTCACGTCATTTAAGAGGGCGGGGACGGCCATTTTCAGGAAATCGCCGAAGAGGAGGGGGTTGCGGACGAAGATGTAGGAGAAGTCAAGCTTCACGTCCTCATTTTTGGCGGAGACGAGGAAGCAGCCGATGAGCTCGACGAACCTGGAGAGGGAGGTGGCCAGGGCCACGCCCGTGACGCCGAGCTTCGGCGCCCCGAAGAGCCCGAAAATGAAGACCGCGTTCAGGATGATGTTGAGCACAAAGGCCATGGTGTTCAGAATAGTGCTCACCTTCACCCTCCCCGTCGAGCGCAGGGTGGCGAGGTAAATGTCGCAGACGCCGCTGCAGAGGTAGGCAACGGAGGCCACCCGCAGATACTGGGCGCCCAGCGCGATGAGCTCCTGGTCGTTGGTGAACACGATCATCATGGCCCGGGGAGCCAGGAGACAGAGGAGGGCGGCAGCGCCGGCGATGAGGAGGGAGAAGCGGAGAGCGATTCCCTGCACGACGCGGACGGCCTTAAGGTCCCCTTTGCCGTAATACTGGGCGTTCAGCATGGTGGCGCCGGTGCCGAGACCGTAGTAGACCATGAAGAGGACGCCGGCGTACTGGGTCGCGAGGCTCACCGCCGAGATGGCGGACTGCCCCACGTAGTTGAGCATGACCACGTCCGCCGAGTTGACCATGGCGCTCAGTAGGTTCTGGATGACGATGGGGACGACCAGCTTGCCGAGGCTGGTGTAGAAATCTTTGCCGTACTGAAAGCGTTTCATGGTTCCTCCGGGAGGGTGAAAATGAGGACAGGGGCTGAGTGCTTCAGCCTTGGACTGTTTATGTACCTAGCATAATATCATAGCATAGCGGGGGGAAAATGAACAGGGAAAGGGGAGTGGTTTTGAGACAGAGGGACGGTCCTTTTTACGCAAAATCTTCGATTTTGCGTAAAAAGGACCGTCCCTCTGTCTCACTACCCCGCGTTGTAATTTCGCCGAATTTGTGTCATCATATAGTCAGCGCTGATCATCTACAAGCGGAGAAAGGATAGAACGAAACATGATCAAGACCAGGCTGATCAGCCTATTGTCCCATGCAAAAAAATACATATATCAGCAGGTCCTCTGGCAGTGGCTGGGCCTTGTGTGCCGGATCGTGTCGGTCCTGACCG
>CAMONF010000105.1 GCA_946620335.1 uncultured Clostridia bacterium | reverse complement strand
CCAGCATGGATCCGGCCAAGTACGTCGGCCGGGCGCCCAGACAGGTGGAGATCTATCTGCGTGATGTCATTTCCCCGATGCTCCGGGAAAATGAAGACATCCTCGGATTGAAGAGCGAAATCAACGTATAAAAAGTGAACAGGAGTATTCCCGCCCCTTACCCGGAAGCGGTTTTCGGGCGGGAGAAAGCTTAAGAATACAGAGAGGAATAAAAATGGTTACAGCAGTTGTCGGTGCGAACTGGGGAGACGAAGGAAAAGGCAAGATCACAGATACCCTGGCTGCCGAGGCGGATATCATCATCCGCTTCCAGGGCGGCGCCAACGCGGGACACACCATCAAGAACCAGTACGGCAAGTTCTCCCTCCACGCCCTGCCCTCCGGCGTTTTCTACGGGCAGGAGAAGACCTGCATCGTCGGGAACGGCGTAGCTCTCGACGTCAGGAAGCTTTTCAATGAAATCAAGAACATCACGGACCAGGGCGTGCCCATGCCCAAGATCCTGGTCTCCGACCGCTGCCAGATGGTCATGAGCTATCATGTCTTACTGGATTCCTGCGAGGAGGCCCGTCTGGCCGGCAAGTCCTTCGGCTCCACCAAGTCCGGCATCGCGCCCTTCTACTCCGACAAGTTCGCCAAGATCGGCATCCAGATCTCCGAGCTTGAGGACATGGAAGCCCTCAGGGAGAAGGTGGAGAACATCTGCACCATCAAGAATACCCTGCTCCGTGAGCTCTACCACCAGCCTGAGCTCAAGGTGGACGATATCATGGCTGAGCTGGCCGAGTATAAGGAAATGATAACACCCTTCGCCTGCGATACCACCGCCTTCCTCCACCAGGCTCTGAAGGACGGCAAGCACATCCTGCTTGAGGGCCAGCTGGGCACCATGAAGGATCCGGACCACGGCATCTATCCCATGGTCACCTCCAGCTCCACTCTGGCGGCCTACGGCGCCATCGGTGCCGGTATCCCGCCCTATGAAATCAAGCGCATTGTCGTCGTGACCAAGGCCTACTCCAGCGCAGTCGGCGCCGGCGAGTTCACCTCCGAGATCTTCGGCGAGGAGGCCGACGAGCTTAGAAGACGCGGCGGCGACGGCGGCGAATACGGCGCCACCACCGGCCGTCCGAGAAGAATGGGCTGGTACGACTGTGTCGCCTCCCGCTACGGCGTCCGCATGCAGGGCGCTACCGACGTGGCCATGACCGTCCTGGATGCCCTGGGCTATCTGGACGAGATCCCGGTCTGCGTCGCCTACGACATCGACGGCACCATCACCAAGGAATTCCCGACCACCACACGCCTCAAGAAGGCCAAGCCGGTCTACAAGGTCCTGCCGGGCTGGAAGTGCGATATCCGCGGAATCCGCCGGTATGAGGAACTGCCGGAGAACTGCCGCAACTACATCGAGTTCATCGAGAAGGAGCTGGGCTATCCGATCACCATGGTGACCAACGGACCTGCCCGCGAGGATATCATTTACAGGTGAAGCTGCGAAAAAAGTGGGAATCAGGGACGGTTCCTTTTCCCAGTTTTCTTTGAAAACTGGGAAAAGGAACCGTCCCTGATTCCCACTTTTTTACTTTTTCTGCCGGGGCATGAAGCACACGACGAGGAGAATGAGCAGAAATACCGCCGACACCACGATACCAAAGATCAGGTAGGGCGGCGTGTAGGTGAGGGTCACGGCGCTGTCCCCGGCGGGAAGCGGGATGCCGATGAGGCCGCCGTTCACGTTGACGGGCTCCACGGTCTCGCCGTTCACACTGGCCAGCCAGCCCCGCTCGTAGAGGAAGGGCACGCAGAGGAGGCTGCCGGAGGAGGCGCCGGTCACGGTGGCCTTGTAGTCGTTGTAGGAATAAGAGATGTCCGAGACCCCGGAGCCGGCCAGGGCGGCGAAGTCCGCGGCCGGGTCGTCGATCTGGGAGTAGGTGATCTCATTGAAAATGACCTCTCCGGTGTAGGTCAGGTCCAGACGGAGGGTCAGGGCGCCATCCGGCATGAGCAGGGCGGCGCGGGGAACACTGTCACCGACAAAGAAGAGGGTCTCCATCAGCTGTCCGGGGTTGGCGGAGCAGGTGACAAAAGTCTCGTAGTTCTGCCGGCCGTGGATGGTGGCCGGGTCGAGGGTGAAGCTGAAATACTGGAGGGCGTCCTCCCCGATGGAGTGGAGGGAGGAAATGTCGAAGACCAGGAAGGGGTCGTAGCCGGTCGGCGTCACGCTGAGCCTGCCGTCGGGAAGGACCTCGTAGGTCAGGTCATTGGCCTCAAGAATGTGGTCCGTGAGGGAGAGGACCGTGGCGGGCGGCTCGTAGGCCGCCGTTTTGGTGGTCACCTCCGCCGGATCGCCGTCGGTCAGCAGGTAGCCCTGGGTCAGCGCCCGCTGGCGGTCGAAGGTGGAGAGGCCCTCGAACTCCTCGTTGTCCAGCCGCGTATTGTAGACGTAGCCGAAGGGGAGCGGGTTTGCATTTTCAAAGACGGCTGCCGTGCCGCTGTCGTAGATCTTCTTATAGGCGGCGCCGTCGTAGGAGAAGGAGGTGGAGGAGGGCTCGTCGGTGACCAGGTATTTCCCGGCCAGGAGGGTCAGGAGATAGTAGTCGTCGTAGCTGTCCAGGAAGAAGTTGGGGCTGAACTGCTGGATGCCGGCGGTCCTTCCCAGGGTGACCATGGAGGCGGCCAGCTGGTTGGAGTAGGCGGTGGTGGCGTTGAAGTTATCCACCATTCCCTCGTTGGCATAGTTGAAAATATCCGAGGTGGTGACCCTGTAAAGGCTGCCGTCGTTGGCACTGATATAGTCCACAGCCGCTCTGGTCCCGTCGTTGAAGTGGGCGTGGTAGTAGTCGTCGACCGTCAGATAATCCCGGTCGTAGAAGGTGCCCCAGCCGGAGGCGACCATCTCCAGGCAGACGGCCAGGAGGCAGACGGCAGCCAGCGCCCGTTTCCGGCCCCCACGGCCAAGGAGGAGGAAGATCAGCATGAAAATGAGGGCACTCACCGCCATGAGGGCAAAGTAGACCGGCGCGGCGGCCATCTGATAGTGCTTAAAGAGGATATAGAAGCCAACGCCAGCGATGACCACCACGGCAAAGCCTGCTACAGCCGAGAAGACAAGGCGCCGAGGATGGTCCTCCCGGAGAACAGAGTGGAGGAAGGCTTCGATGAGGATCACGCCCACGAAGGCGATGAGGTAGGCGTAGCGCTGGGCAGAGACGTTGAAGGTCAGCAGGTAGCCCGCCGCCGGGAAGAAGAGCATGCCCGCGGAGACGGCCGCGAAGAGGACCACCGGCAAAATGGTCTTCGGTACCGTCAGCAGATAGATGAGGGCGAAGACGAGCAGGATGCTGGTGAAGAGGAAGGCGATGCTGTAGTAGTCCACTGTCCCGCCGTAATGGCTGCCGGCCCCCAGCAGGTTGGGGGAGAAGAAGCGGGAGAGGGAGGAGAGGATGGTCCGGATGCCGAAATGGTTGACCAGCCCCCGCCAGTCCGTCCCGGAGACTTCCCCTGTGCGGGAACTGCCGAGGAACTGGGTCAGGATCTGGGTCAGGGGCGCCGCGGAGAGGCCGATGGCGCAGATTGCAGCCAGAAGGACGGAGAATTCCCGGCGGATCAGCATGACGAAGGCGTTCAGATGCCGGGGGCGGTTCTCATTTTCCACATGCCGGCCGCGGACGATGGTCTCGAAGAGGACATAGAAGGCGATGAAAATGCCGGACATGTAGAAGAAGTAGTAGTTGACCAGGATGAAAAAGGCGAAGGTGAGGGCGAGCAGGAAGAAGCGGCGTCGCGTGGGCTTGTCCAGGAAGAACTGGAGCACGCACATGGCCAGTGTGAAGGTGAGGATGCAGACCCCGTAGGTGTAGTTCTGCCCCCAGCCGACCATGTAGCCCGAGTAGGCCCAGATGATGGCTGCGAAGACGCCGGCCGTCCGGTCGCGGAAGAGACGGCTGAAGAAGGCGTAGCCGGTCAGGGCCGTCAGCAGGTGGAGGAGGTACTGGTGGATGAGGATGACCACCGGGAACCAGGCCTCCCCGAAGGCGATCAGAAGGAACTTCAGGGGGTTTAGGTACTGCATGAAAAAGAGAGCCGTGCTGCCGCCGAGGCCGTTGGTCAGGGAGTAGGTCCCCAGGGCGCCCTCGTCATACAGGTGGGAGAGCATCATGAGGGTGGGGTAGGAGGAGGACAGGGAATCCGACCCGATGTCGCTGTACATAAAGACTGCGTTCCCGAAGAGGAAGCGACTGTACAGGCCGGCGTAGACGAGTGTCGTCAAAAAAATAAGGACCGGAAGGGGATGCCTGTCCGCAAAATATTTCTTATCCATGGAGTCTCCTTTGTGATGAGACATATCACAAATGTCTTTCAGGTCAACGTGTTATCTGTCCTTTTTGTTATCTCAAGGGACAGGATCGTTACAAAAAAGTCTTCCTCCGCCGGTTTTGGGACAAGAGGAAGACATGAGCTGTCTAAATCAGTGGCAATAGAAGCTGCGGACTCCCTCGATGACGCGGGCGGTGTCCTCCGGCGTGATCCCGTAGTAGAGGGGAAGGCGCAGGAGCCGTTCGCTCTCGCGGGTAGTCCATACGTCCTCGCCTGCGAACCGGCCGAACTTGAGACCGGCGGGGGAGGAGTGGAGGGGAATGTAGTGGAAGACAGCCAGGATGCCCAGTGCCTTCAGGTGGCTGATCAGGGCAGTCCGCTCCGCCAGATCCTTTGCCTTGATGTAATACATATGGGCGTTGTGGGCGCAGCCTTCGGGGATGGTCTGGGTCTCGATGAGACCGGCTTCACGGAGGGGGCGCAGAGCCTCGTCGTAGGTCTGCCAGGTCTTCATGCGGTCATTGAAAATCTCGTCGAACATCTCAAGCTGGGCCCAGAGGTAGGCCGCGTTGATGTCGCTGGGAAGATAGGAGGAGCCGAAGTCTGCCCAGGTGTATTTAGTCCCCTGGCCGCGGAAGAAGCGGCTGCGGTCGGTGCCCTTCTCGCGGCAGATCTCCGCCTCGTCCCTCTTGTCGAGGGTGGGCAAAAGGAGGGCGCCGCCCTCACCCATGGAGTAGTTTTTGGTCTCGTGGAAGGAGAAGCAGCCGAAGTCGCCGATGGTGCCCAGGGCTTTTCCTTTGTAGTAGGAGCCCACGGCCTGGGCCGCATCCTCCACGACCTTGAGGCCGTGACGGCGGGCGATCTCCATGATGGCGTCCATCTCGCAGGAGACGCCGGCATAGTGGACGACGGCGATGACGCGGGTCCGGTCAGTGATGGCGGCCTCGATCTTAGTCTCGTCAATATTCATGGTGTCCGGGCGGATGTCCACAAAGACCAGCCGGGCGCCTCTGGCGACAAAGGCGTCTGCGGTGGAGCAGAAGGTGTAGGAGGGCAGAATTACCTCATCGCCCGGGCCGATTTCCGAGAGAATGGCTGCCATCTCGAGGGCGGAGGTGCCGGAGGTGGTCAGGTAGACGGCCGCGGCGCCGGTCTTCTCCTCGAGGAAGCGGTGACATTTTTTTGTGAAGGGGCCGTCGCCGCAGATCTTTTTGTTGGCGATGGCCTGGGCTATATATACCGGCTCTTTTCCGGTACTGGGCGGTACGTTGAAATCAATCATGGACAGAATCCTTCTATATTTAATATTTTAAATACACACGTTAATCATTATATTTTATACCGATTGCCGTCAGAGCTCAAGTAGAAAAGAGATCCAATTGAGGGATCTCTTTTCCTTTCGCCATCATCCGGGGAGAGAAGGGGCTTGCCGAAGGCATCCCGGATGTCTGCGTCCGGGAGTAATGTGTACAGACGGCTGCACTTCTCAGCAGGTCTGTGGTTTTCTTTCACGGCAAAGCTGCGGTGTTCCATCCCTGCAGGTCTGTGGTTCTCTTTCGCTTCAGGTCAGCGTTCTTCCGTCTCCGCGGCTTTCCTCTTTTTGGAGGGGAGGAAGCAGGCAAGAAGAAGGAGAAGAAACGAGACAGTCGACACCGCGATGCCTGGGACCAGGTAGGGCGGGGAGTAAGTCAGAATCACACTGTTATCCCCCTCAGTCAGCGGAATGCCGATGAGACCGCCGTTCACGTTGACCGGCTCTGCGGCCGTGCCGTTGACGGTTGCTTTCCAGCTGCGCTCGTAGAGGATGGGCACGCAGAGGAGGCTGTCCGGGGCGGCTCCGGTCACTTTGGCAGAGTAGGTGCTGTCGGCGAAGGAAATGTCCGAGACGCCGGAATCCGAAAGGGCCGCGAAGTCCGCGGCGGGATCGTCGATCTGGGAAAGGCTGATCTCTTCGAAGAGGAGGTCGGAGCCGGCGGTCATGTCCAGGCGCAGCGTCAGGGCTCCGTCGGGCAGGAGCATGGCTGCCCGGGCGGCATTGGTGCCCACAAAGAAGGAGGTCTCAATGAACTGGTCGGGGAGAACGGCGCTGGTGATGAAGGTCTCATATTGTTCCATGCCGTGGAGGCAGGAAGGGTCGAGGGTGAAGCTGAAGTACTGGAGGGCTTCCACGCCGCCGGAGTAGAGATCCGAGATGTCAAAGGTCAGGTAGGGGTCGAAGCCTGTGGGCTGCACGCGGAGGCGGCCGTCGGGCAGGACCTCCCAGGTCAGGTCGTTGGCAGACGCGATCCGCTCTGTCAGGTCGAAGACCTTCTCGGGCGGCACGTAGGCGGCGGTCTTCGCCGACACGGTATCCTCGCTGCCCTCGGTCAGGAGGAAGCCCTGGGTCAGGGCGCGCTGGCGGTCGAAGGCCGAAAGACCCTCGAATTCCCCATTGTCTATGCGGCTTGTGTAGACGTAGCCGAAGGGAAGCGGGTTTGCATTTTCAAAGACGGAAATGGTGTCTGAGGCGAAGCGCCTTGTGTAGGCGGCCGAATCCCAGGCAAAGGAGCTCGCGGAGGGCTCATCGACCACCAGGTACCTGGTGGAGAGGAGGGTCAGCAGATAGTAGTCGTCCCAGCTGTTCAGGAAAAAGTTGGGGCTGTACTGCTGGATGCCGAAGGTCCTGCCCAGGGTCGTCACGGAGGAGGGAAGCTCGCCTGCGTAGGCCGTGGTGGCGTTGAAGCCGTCCACCATGCCTTCGTTGGCATAGGAGAAATCCTCTGTGGTGGAGATGCGGCAGAGGGACCCGTCTTCCCTCAGGATGCGGTCCACCGCCGCCCGGGTATCGTCGTTGAAATGGCTGTGGTAGTAGTCCTCCGTGGTGAGATAGGCGCGGTCGTAGAAGGTGCCCCAGCCGGAGACGACCATTTCCAGGGAGACGGCCAGAAGGCAGGCGAAGGCCAGGGCCTTTTTTCGTTCCTGCCTTCCGAGGAGGAGGAAGATGACTGCGAAAATGAAGGCACTCCCGGCAGTCACGCAGAAGTAGAGGAGGCTGGGGTGCATTTCCAGGCGGCGGAAGAGGAGCCAGAAGGCTGCCTCGAGGGCCAGGGTGGTGAGAAAACCTGCGATGGCAGAGAATTTGAGCCGCCTGGGATGGTCCTCCCGGAGCACCGACCAAAGGAAGGCGGCGATGAGGAGGACGGCCATGAAGGCGATCAGGAAGGAATGACGCTGGGCCTTCCTGTTGAAGGTCAGGATATAGCCTGCCGCCGGGAAGAGGAGCATGGCCAGGGAGGCCGCCCCGAAGAGGAGGGTCGGCAGGATGGTCCGCGGCACTGTGAGGAGGTAGACGAGGGCGAAGATCAGAAGGATGCTGGTGAAGAGGAAGGCGATATTGTAGTAGTCCACAGTGCCCGCGTAGCTGCTCCCCGCGCCTAAAAGGTTGGAGGAGAGGAAACGGGAAAGGCTGGAGAGAATGGTCCTTAGATCATAGTGCTGCAGAAGGGCGGCAGGGGTCATGCCGGCCACCTCGCCTGTGCGGGAACTGCCCAGGAACTGGGTGAGGATCTGGGTCAGCGGGGCGGCGGCCAGGCAGATGGCTGCGAGGGCCGCGAGGAGGACGGAAAATTCGCGCCGGATCAGGATTAGGAAGGTGTTTTGGCGGGGAGGGGTTTCATTTTCCACATGGCGTCCCCGGATGAGAGTCTCGTCGAGGACGTAGAAGGCGATGAAAATGCCTGACATGTAGAAGAAATACCAGCTGAAGAGGATGAAGAGGGCGAAGACGAGCGACAACGCGAAGAAGTGGGGGCGGCTCGGCCTGTCCAGGAAAAGCTGGAGGACCCACATGGCCAGGGTGAAGAAGAGAAGGCAGCCGCCGTAGACGTAATTCTGTCCCCAGCCTGTCATATAACCCGAAAAGGCCCAGATGACGGCCGCGAAGACGCCGACGGTCCGGTCCCGGAAGAGCCTTGAGAAGAGGCCGTACCCGGTCAGGGCCGTAAGTATGTGGATGAGGAACTGGTGGATGAGGATGACGACGGGGAAGTAGGCCTCGCTGAAGGGTAGCGGGAGAAATTTGAGGGGATTCAGGGACTGGAGGGCGTAGAAAGCCGTACTGCCGCCGAGGCCGTAGGTCAGGGTATAGCTGCCCAAGGCGCCTTCCTTCAGGAGGCGGGAGAGCATCATGAAGGTGGGGAAGAAGGTGGACAGGGAGTCCGAACCGATGTCGCTGTACATAAAGACCGCTTTCCCGAAGAGAAAGCGGCTGTAGAGGGCCAGATAGATGAGGCTGGTCGTGAAAATGAGAACAGGGAGGGGGTGCCTGTCGGCGAAATACAGTCTGCTGCCGCGGGCGTCCCCGGCCCCGCGATCCCTTTCGCGGCCGGACGTCAGCGATTCGTTGAAATCTGTCATGGCGGAATTCATAGTTTGTGAACCTTCCGGTATGCTTCGGCAAAATCAACAGGGCTTTGAAGGGATGGGGGCAAATTTAAGGGGAATAGAGGGTTCAACCTCCAATTTCGTCGTAGTTTCCGGGCAGATTGGGATGGAGGAGGGTATTGCCTGCACCGTCCAGGACGTCCGCCCGGGCCAGGATCCTGTCAGTGGCGGCGTCAACGGCCTTCCGGTCCTCTCCCCGGACGTAGCAGCGGGCGACGTAGGGCTTTGTCTGGGGGCAGCCGATCCGCTCCCCAACGGAGTAGAAAAGCCGGCTATAGACCACCGCCGGGTCTGCGAAAGCCGCCTCCATGGGGGAAACGTCGGCCACGACGCCGTCCCTGCCGTGGAAATAGATCACGGCCGCGCTGGAGGTCCCGAAGGGGTCTCCCGCATTCAGCAGCCGGTCCAGTTCGGCGTCGACGAAAGCGGCCGCAAGGAGGAGCTCCTCGATGCTGAAGCCGCAGGCGTACTCGATGAGCTCATGCTCGTAGCCGAGAAAACGGGCTGCGATCTCGCCCACGCTGAAGCCGTCCCTGGGATTCCAGTAGAACTGCATGGCCAGGGGACCTTCGCTCTGGCCGGTCCGGCAGATATAGCGGGTCAGCGCGTCGAGGGCCGACTCGTAGACCCGGTCCATGAGCCTTGAGGGATAGACGTTGCGGGTCGAAAGGGGAATGTCGGTCCTGTTGTGGAAGGTCTTCTCCCGGTCTGCCAGTCCCAGAATGTGGACTTTTCCGTGGCGGACCCAGCACTGGACGTTGAACTCAAAGCCGGCAGCATATTCTTCGGCCAGGATGACCTTCCTCGGGGAAGTGCTGCAGCACTCGTCGAAGCGCTCCCTGATCTCATCCGGGTCCTGCACGATTGAAAGACCCCGGGAGCCGTACATATCCACCGGCTTTACGACCATGGGAAATGAAAGCCCCGCAAGGTCGCTGTCGCTGAAGTCCTTTTCGAGGAGGACTGACCCCGGCGTGGGGATGCCCAGCTCCTCGCAGGTCCGGTTGGTGGTCAGCTTGTCCCGGTAAAAGGGCAGCTGGGCGGGTGAGAGGTGGCAGGGAAGGCCGGACAGGTCCGCAATCCGGACCATGCACTCCAAAAGGAGATCCGAGTAGGCGGTGGTGATGGCGGTAGCCTTCTCCTTCTTAATGATTTCCGAGACGGCGGCAGCGTCCCGGATGTCCGCGTCGTAGGCGGCGCCGCCCACTTCGAGGGCCTTGCGCTTGGCGGGTGCGCCTGGATTGCCGTCCACCACGATGGGGCGGATCCCATGGGCGGCGGCCAGGGCGGCCATGGACACGAACTCTTCGAGACCGCCGAGTATGAGCAGGTTTTTGGACATAATATAGTCTCCGGTTGGCGGCAGAAGCCGCCGGTGCTGTGGATGGAATCAGTGTGAGGACGTATCAGCTCGTGGATAACCCTCCCAGACGTGGGGGCAGACATTCCACAGGCGCATCTGACAGGTCATTCCTGGGATAACTCGCCCGGACGCGGGGGCAGACATTCCACAGGCGCATCTGACAGGTCATTCATGGGATATCCCTCCCGGACGCAGGGGGCAAAGCATCTGAAAAAGCTTCGCGCCTGATCTTACAGGCAGGCGAGCACAGCCTCCGCCACGGCGTCCATCTCCTTCGCGCCGTAGCGCTGGTCGCAGGGAAGGGCCAGGATGTTGGCTGCGTAATCCGCTTCGACGGACCCCGGCGCGGCATCCGCCATGACGTTGGTCCAGTAGGTGGGGACGAAGATCTTCCGGGCGGCCAGGGCTTTGCGCACGGCAGGGCCGTCATTTATATAGAAGGGATAGACAAAGGGGCCGCCGCAGGGGGTATGGAAGAGGGCGGAGAGCGGGTTGATCGCGTCCAGCTTATCAGCCAGGCAGGCGTAGTTGGCTTTTCTCTGCTCTTCGATCCGTTCATAGGGCAGGGCGCCGAGCAGGTCTTCCGTCAGGCGGGACATCCGCATGACGGGGGCACCCTCATAGCTGTGGGCGTTGTCCAGCATGGCCTTGTAGAAGGTGCCGGCGTCCTTTTCGTAGCGGCCGAGAATATGGCTGAAGCGGGCATGGCTCTCATCCCGCTCCTCCGGCGGGGCAAGGGGCACGTCCGAGGCCAGGTAGGCGCCGTCGGTCACGCCGAAGAACTTGCGGACCGAGTAGAGGGGGGCGACGCCCGGCGCGGGCGCCTGGAAGAAGGCGTGGGTGTTGTCCACGAGGATGTGTTCGTAGGTCTCCTTCAGGGAGAGAATGGTGGCATTTTCCAGCTGGCCGTAGGCGTTGCAGAGGAAAAGGCACTCGCCCTCCGGGAGAGGACCGGCGGGAAGGTCGGACAGAACGGGATGAAGGCGCCTGTCACAGTTGTAGAAGACAAGCTCGATCCCGGCTTCCCGGACGGCGTCGATCACGGAGGCGCACATAAATACAGGCATATAAAGACGCCGGACGCCGGTGCCCTTCAGGTAGAAGGTGCAGGCCGTCCGGCCGAGGTTCAGCTTTAAGAGGTCCGGGTAATACTCCCGGCCGCCCAGATCCTCGAATTCAAGGTAACCGCCGATCTCTTTCATTCGTCGTCCTTTCTGCGTAGCACGTAGTGGGGCATCTTCTTGGACTCGTCAAGGATGTGCATCAGGTATTCTCCCAGTATACCCACGGACAGGAGGGTCAGGCCGGTGGAGGCCAGGAGGATGAGGATGATGGTCGTCCAGCCCTCAATGGAAATGCCGACGGCGAAGTATCGGATCAGATAGTAGATACCCAGGACCATGCTGACCAGGAAGGCGATGATTCCTATGTCGCGCACCAGGAGGAGCGGGAGGATGGAGTGGGTGGTGATGTCGTAGAGCAGGGTCTTCACCAGGCTCCGGAAGGTGTAGCCGCTCTTGCCGTAGGCCCGCTCGGCGTGCTGCACGTCCACGTTGATGATGTGGTTGGAGGTCTGGACCAGGAGGTTGCCGATCTGGGGCAGGTGGACGGTGGTGTCCTTGATGGCGTCCACGATGAAGCGGCGCATGAGGCGGAAGGAGGTGATTTCCAGGTCCGGGTCCTTGCCCAGCATCTTGCTGGTGGCGTAGACCGACAGCCGGGTGCCCAGCTTCCGGATCAGGCTGTGATGGCGGCCTTCGTAGCGGGCCAGGATGACGTCCACGTCATCGCGCTCGTCCATGACCTTGATCATCTTGGGGAGCTCCTCCGGCATGTGCTGGAGGTCGTCGTCCATGGTGATGACGAAATCGCCCCGGACGTACTGGAAGCCGGCCAGGATGGCCGGGTGCTGCCCGAAGTTCCGGGACATCTGGAAAATGCGGACACGCTTGTCCTTGTCGCGGAGGGCCTGCATGACCTCCCAGGACCGGTCCTTGGAGCCGTCGTCGATGAGGAGCAGCTCGAAATCCCTCTTGAGGACCTCGTCGAAGACTCTGGCCAGGCGGGTGTAAAGCTCGTCCAGCATGTGCTCGCCATAATATACGGGAACAACTACGGAATACAGACTCATACAGGGTCTCCCTTTCAGATATGATACAGGGGATGCGGACGGACTTCGGTGCATATGAGGCCAGCCGTATCCATGCAAATCCCCGCGGCGTCTCGCTGCACGCGGGAAATGACAGACTGTTACGTAAAGGAGGATGCAGCTACATGTCCGCTGGAATCCTCCAGTCAGTCTACTATATCACGAAAATGGCCGATTAGCAATCTCCGCGGCCATCCGGACCCCCACCTAAAAACAAGTCCCCTTTTGTTGCAGTGGCGGATTTTTAATGCTATAATGGCGAAAAGTCTGTGCATGTGTATAAGTGCGCGATTTTTTAGAGAAGAAGACATTTTCGGAGGATTTTAACCTATGCGTACCTACCTCGTGACCGGCGGCGCCGGCTTTATCGGGTCCAATTACATCCATTATATGTTCAAAAAGTACGGAGATGAGATCCGCATCATCAATGTGGACAAGCTCACCTACGCCGGCAACCTCGAGAACCTCAAGGACATTGAAAATAACCCCAATTACACCTTCGTGCGCGCGGACATCTGCGACGCCGAGGCCATCAACAAGCTCTTTGAGGAGAATGACATCGACCGCGTGGTCCATTTCGCGGCCGAGAGCCACGTGGACAGGTCCATCAAGGACCCGGGCGTCTTCGTGAAGACCAACGTGCTCGGCACGCTGACCATGCTGAACGCGGCCAGGGCTGCCTGGGAGCTGCCGGACGGCACCTACAAGCCGGACAAGAAGTTCCTCCACGTCTCCACGGATGAAGTCTACGGCTCCCTCTCCAATCCGGAAGACTACTTCTATGAGACCACGCCCTACGATCCACACAGCCCCTACTCGGCTTCCAAGGCATCCTCGGACTTCATGGTCAAGGCCTTCATGGACACCTACCATTTCCCGGCCAACATCACCAACTGCTCCAACAACTACGGCCCCTACCAGTTCCCGGAGAAGCTCAGCCCGCTTATGATCAACAACGGTCTGTCGGGACGCCGGCTTCCCGTCTACGGGGACGGGAAGAACGTCCGCGACTGGCTCTATGTCGAGGATCACTGCAGGGCCATCGACCTTGTG
>CAMONF010000104.1 GCA_946620335.1 uncultured Clostridia bacterium | reverse complement strand
GGTATGTGGGATAGAGTGGGGGGGGCGGAAGCGCGTGTTAGAAGACTGGGGAACAAGGATTGGTTCATTTTCCACTTCCTGGTAGGAAGGGGGAAAATGGGAATCCGGGACGGTTCCTTTTCCCTCTTTTCTTCGAAAAGTGGGAAAAGGAACCGTCCCTGATTCCCAGTTTATTATCTAGTCTTATTGAGCACAAACAGCGCTCCAACAAGCACCACAACCCCCACCGCCAGAGAAATCCAGGCGTTCAGCGTGAAGCCGGCGATCAGGTACCCGATGGCGCAGACCACGGCGACCAAGGTCGCGTAGGGCAGCTGGGTCTCCACGTGCTGGATATGCTGGCAGGAAGCGCCGGTGGAGGCCAGGATGGTGGTGTCGGAGATGGGTGAGCAGTGGTCGCCATAGACGGAACCGGCCAGGGTGGCTCCCAGAGTGGGGACCAACAAGGCGCCCGCGCCCTCGGTGGCGCAGATCATGGTCACGATGGGAATCAGCATGCCGAAGGTACCCCAGGAGGTGCCCATGGAGAAGCTCATGATGGCGGCCACGACGAAGATCAGGAAGGGCAGGAAGCCCAGCGGCAGGTTGGCCGTGCTGACGAAGCCGGAAATGAACTGTCCGGTGCCGATCAGCTCACGGCAGACGCCGCCAAGGCTCCAGGACAGGATCAGAATCAGCATGGGAGGCACGATGTTGGAGATGCCGCCCACGATATTGGAAATGAACTCCTTGGGCGTCATCAGCTTCCTGGGAATATAAAGCACGAAGGCTGTGACAAGACCGGCGAAAGCGCCCAGTGTAAGGCCTGCGGTGGGGTTGGCGCCGATGGCTTCGGAGAAGGGAGTGCCCTCAAAGAAGCCGCCGACATAACCCATACCCATGATGGCGCAGATGATCAGTACCACGATGGGCAGGACCAGGTCGATGACCCGCCCGTTGGGATTGCCCTGGGTGGCAGCAGCCTCCCCCTGGGATTCCATGCTGCGGGCAGCGTCCTCGGCCTTCTTCATGGGGCCGAAATCCAGGCCGGTCCAGCAAATGAAGAGCACCATGGCGATGGTGAGAAGGGCATAGAGGTTATAGGGAATCGTGGAGAGGAAGATGTGGAAGCCGTCCACTTCGCTGACTTCACTGGCCACAGCCACTGCCCAGCTGGAGACCGGTGCGATGATGCACACCGGCGCGGCTGTCGCATCGATGACGTAGGCCAGTTTCTCCCTGGAAATCTTGAAACGGTCGGTGATTGGCCGCATGACAGTACCCACCGTCAGGCAGTTGAATCCGTCGTCGATGAAAATGAGAACACCCAGCAGGGAGGTGGCGAAAGTGACCGCCCGCCTGGACTTGAGTCTCTGTCCTGCCCAGCGCCCGTAGGCCTCGCTGCCGCCGGACTTGGAGACCAGGCTGACCACAGCCCACAGAAGGGCCAGGAAGATGATCATGTATGCATTTCCGGAAATCTTGGAATACATCATGTCAAAGGTCGTCGCGACCGCCGACACAATGGTCCCGCCGCCGGCAAAGGCGTAGATCAGCATGCCTGAGAAGAGTCCGATAAAGAGGGAAGAGTACACTTCCTTGGTGAGCAGGGCCAACGTGATGGCGATCAGCGGCGGCAGGATGGAAACCCATCCGGTCTCAATCATTGTAAATTCCATTGTTTCCTCCAATACATGAGAAGCAGCTGACGGCCGGAGCCTATGGCCCGATTTGCCCGCTGCGGTTGCCGGGGAAGATATTCTGATTTTGCCGTACTGCCCTTCACGTATTGGCAGATGGATGATGGGTCAACCGGACAGTTTGGAGTGGCGAACATCTGTGCTCTTATTTTATAATCGTGCAGGCCTGCAATCAAGCATAATGTTGAGCAAATCGGCACCTGTGAGATAAATCCGACAAAATCTCTCGTATTTGATGGAGAATGAAAACTGGGAATCAGGGACGGTTCCTTTTCCCACTTTTTCGAAGGATGGGGGAAACTGGGAATCAGGGACGGTTCCTTTTCCCACTTTTTCGAAGAAAAAGTGGGAAAAGGAACCGTCCCTGATTCCCAGTTTCCCTGTCTTTCGCGACCTTATCTGGTCTCCCGCTCGAATTCGTCAATCAGATAGGTCTGGATCTTGCTGTAGAGTTCCGGCGCTTTGCAGCCGGCGGGTTTGCCGTCGACTTCGCAGGCGTGGCGGCAGAGCTGGCTGGAGCTGGTCACAATGATTTCGTCCGCATCGAAAAGGTCGCTCAGATGGAAGGCTTCCTCCTTGACGGGAATCCCAAGCGCCTCGCAGGCCCTGAGCAGGTGGGCCCTGGCGATGCCCGGCAGGATCAGGTTGTCCGTGGGGGCAGTGTAAAGGGTTCCATTTTTCAGGATGTGGATGTTGCTGTGGGCGCCTTCCGTGACGCGCTCGCCCGGACGATAGAAGACGGCTTCCGCACAGCCGGCTTCCTCCGCCTTCTGGGCAGCCATGACGGAGGGAATCAGGTTGAGGGTCTTGACGTTGCAGTGGAAGAAACGCGTGTCCTCGGTGGTGATGAGCTTGATTGGCGTGATTCCGTCATACTTGCCGGCCGGGGTGATGGTGACCCAGAGGTTGGCCGGGGCGTCGATGAAGAAGTGCTTTCTGGGGCCGGTGCCGCGGGTGACCTGGTAGTAGAGGAAGAGGTCGCCGGTGTCCATTTTCTGAACGAGGCTGTTCAGAAGGTCCTTAAGCTCGTCCTTGGTGACGGGAATCTCGATTTTCAGGGCGGCAGCGCTCCGGAAGAAGCGGTCAACATGCTCGTCCAGCGCGAAAATATGGTAATTTCTGCAGGGCTGGGCGTCGTACACGCCGTCGCCGAACCAGCAGACGCGGTCATTCATAGGCACTGTCATCTCATCAAGAGGACCGAAGGTCCCGTTGTAGTAGCCAAGTCGTTCCATAATATAATCTCCATGTGGGGTTCATTTTCCGCAGCTTCCCGCTGCGGTATTGCTTTGCATTAACATAGCACGGGCTCAGGCAGAATGCAAATGGTTCGTGCGGTATTTTCTGCATTCAGATTTATAGGCGGCAGGGGGAATGTGAAAATCTGTGGATCAGGGACGGCTCCCTTTTCAACTTTTCGGAGGAAGGGGGAAACTGGGAATCAGGGACGGTTCCTTTTCCCACTTTTCGAAGAAAAGTGGGAAAAGGAACCGTCCCTGATTCCCAGTTTTTGTCACTGCCTTATACTTCACATGGCCTTCTCCAGCCACTTCACATATTCATCCGCCCACCATGCATAGTTCTTCTGATTGAGCGAATACCCGTGATTGGCGCCTTCGATGGCGATGGTCTTGTGGGGAACGCCTGCCTGATCGAGGGCGGCTGCGTAGCGGTCATTCCCCTTCAGCATATCCTTTGTTCCATAGCAGAGGAACTGCGGAATATCGGGAGCGTCACCTGCGTGGACAATGAGGGAGTATTTTTCCTCGAGGGCCGCGCGCTTGGCCGGGTCAAAGAAGTCGTCGCCGCCTACCAGGCAGAGCATGTTGGGATTTTCATCGAAATGAGTGACCGGGTAGAGGAGCGCGATGCTGTTCGCCCGCCCGCTGACGAGGTCCACCTCGTCCGGCGTGTAGCCGGGAGCCTCAGGCGGAGCGTCCGGCAAGAGCAACGCGGCGGCGCCGGTGATGAAGCCGCCGGCGGAGAAGCCGATCGCTCCAATCCTGTCAGGAGAAATGTGGTATTCCTCCGCGTGGAAACGCACGAACCGGATGGCCCGCTGCAGGTCCAGATAGAAGACCGGCGCCTCGTAGGGATTCATCCGGTACTCCAGCACAAAGGCGGTGATTCCGCAGCTGTTCAGGAAGCGGGCGATGTTCTCGCCCTCCAGATCGCGCGACTGGTTGCAGAAGCCGCCGCCGGGCACGACGATCACGGCCATGTCGCTTCCCTCCGCCGGGTAATGTGTGAGCGTGGGCATGTCATCCATGTAGGCGCTGACCTTTCCCGGAAGGATCTCGTCCAGGTAGGTAAAGGTGTCCAGCGCAGAGGCATCCTTGTCGATCTTCGAACCGAAGACGGAGCGGAGCCAGGCGACCATGGCGAGGCCCTTCGGCCGTTTTTTGATGCACATGAGGTCCTGTTTGCGCACGCCGGGACGATTGAAGGGGATGTTGTCGCTCCAAATCGGGAATGTCTTCATTTTCAAGCCTCCTCTTTCACGTCGCATGCTGCAAGGAAATGCTCCGCGAGATACGCGGCGCCTCTGTCGTTGGGATGCAGGAAGGTGTCGTAGTAGTAGTCCGCGTCGGCGGGCAGCAGGGCTTCCCCGTCGACGACGCGCATGTTGGCGTACTGAGCGGCTTCCTCGCTGATGGTCTGCCGCCATGCACGCATGCTCATGAAGGTGCCGGAGGCATATTCGTCCAGACGGCGGATGGGTGTGACGATGATCGTCTCCGTCTCGGGGAAGAGCGTGTGGAGCTGGGCAAGGTAGGCGCGCATGTTGCCAAGCCGCAGATCTTTCTTGGCGGCGGAGGAGAAGCCCCAGTCGTTGGTGCCGAAGGCGCTGACGATGCGGGCGGGCTTTTTCTCAAGCCGGGAGAGCCCGGAGAGCGTGTCGGGGGTGAACACCAGACCGCAGACGCCCTGGTTCAGGAAATCCATGTCCCAGGCCTCGGCGGCCTTCCTGTACCAGGCATTGCCCGGGTGGACGACGTTCGCGCCCTGGGTGATGGAGTCACCGATAAAGAGGGCGTACTCCCGCTCCGGGATCGGCTCGAAAGCCGTGCACTCGTAGAGCAGGACGTCGCGGATCTCCAGCTGGAGCATGTTCGGGAAGACGATTTCCACCGTCCGCATCGGGCCGTGCTCGCCGAGGAAGAAGCTTACGCATCCCTTGGTGTCGAAGGGGGAAGGCATCTGCTTTCCGTCCACGTATAAATCGAAGCAGGCGCCGTAGCGTTCCTTGGAACCGCCTTTGAATTTGGGCTTGGGGTCATTTCCCCTGTAAAATGAAGCCATGCCTGCCAGGGACCGCAGCGTGGCCTTCGGCGCGACGTTTCTCGCCGTGAACTCGATGCGGGAGGCGTCTGTGCGGAGGCGCAGGCGGAGGCCGGCGTTCATTTTCGCGCACATGTCAAACATGATGTTGCCTTCGAAGCTGGTCATCTGCTCCTCAAAGAAGCGGTAAAATGAATACCAGCCGTCCTTCTGCACGCAGCGGACATATCCGCTCATGAAGGACGCAATGTCAACCATTCTTCGCATAGTATTTCCTCCTTATACCGTGTACAGCTCGCCGTTGGTGACGAAATCAATGCCCGAAGCGGCCGAGGCCATCGCGAAGAGCTTCTCCAGATGGCCGAAATTGCCCATTTTCGTGCCGTAATCGAACTCGTAGCCGTGGCCCCACATGTAGAAGACCTGCATTTCCCCGGTGTCCGGCGCGTCAATGAACTTTTGAAGCAGGGCCTCCGCGAAGGTGTCCAGCGCCCAGCAGGTGGGCGTGATGATTAGGCGGTTGGGGTCAAAGCGAAAATCCCTGGGCTTCTTCTTCATGGAAACTGCCCGCGCGTAGCGGACGCCCGCGTCCTTCAGGACGGTCAGGACATTGTCGTTGTAAGAGCCGTAGGGAAGTGCATGCCCTGCGACGCGGTACCCGAACATCTCCGAGAGCGCCTCGACGTCTTTGAGGAGCTCGTCGCTGGCCTCCTCCATCGTGAACTTGTTCTGGTGGAGGTGGTGGACGCCGTGGCTGGCCACCTCTACGTTCGGGTGGGAGTAGAGCTCGACGGCTTCATCCTTGGGCAGAATGAAATGCTCCGCGAACTGCTTCGGGTTCTTCCCCATCTCCGGCACAGTCTTGAAGCCGATGTCGCCCATCCGCTGTATGTAGGTGCGCTCGCCGAACAGCCCGCTGCTGATGTTGAAGGTCCCGCGGATGCCGTATTTGTCCATCAGGCGGATGATCTCGCGGTCCTGCGCAAGCCCGTCATCAAATGATACCGTAAAATACTTGTTTCCCATGTGTGCCTCCAGCTGGTGTTGGTCTCCCCGGGGGGGAATCGTCATGCAACTATAGTATACTCCTTGTACGCGTGCCGCGGATGGTAAAATTTTTTTAGGACATGTCCGTATTCGCCTTTTCCCCGGCGCGTAAAGAGGGAAGGTTCCGCCGAACGGAGAACTGTCCCTCTTTACAGCCTGCCGTCAAATAAGTCAGGACGGCTGCAGGTAGTGGAGATCGTACGGACAGAGCCGGTCTCGCTGCTCTTCATGATCTGTTCAATGATATCCAGTACATGGATAGCCAGTTCCATGGACGTTCGCGCGTGACTGCCCTCCCGGATCGCTCGTGCCATATCCGCAGGGCCGATTCCTCTGGCATCATCAGTCAGATCGTTGACCGGCTTCAGTGAGACCGGCTTGATGCCTTCATGAAAAGCGCGCAGATCGTGGGAAATCAGCCGAATTTCGCCACCAAACTGGTTGGCATCCCCCAGCCTCAGCACTCCCTTGGTGCCGTGGATCGTGAAGTCTCCCAGATCCACCGGTATGCTGTCTCCATTGAGGGCAAATGTGCCGGTGATGCCGCTCTCTGTGGTCAGGACCGCGTCTGTCTGACTCTCGTTGTCGTAGATATATTCCTGCCCGAATTCGGGACTCTGGGGAAGCGAATTGACCCGAACACGACTTCTGTTCTTTACAACGCCGAATACCTCCTGCATCGGTCCCAGCAGACTGACTAACGCTGTCAGGTAATACACGCCGTAATCGTAGCAGATCCCGCCGTAGGGCATCCGCAGAAACCGGAAAAAGCTTGCCAGAAAGGTAAGGTCGCGGTTGGCCGTCACATGGAAAGAGGTGACCTCACCAATCAGACCGTCATCGATGGCTTTCCTGGCTGTTTGCACCGCGCTCCCCAGGAAGGTCTCCGGAGCAGCACCGAGATATAGGCCGCGCTCATTCGCCAGCCGAACAAGCTCTGCTGCTTCCTTTATCGTAGTGGCGATAGGCTTTTCCGTGTAGACATGTTTTCCTGCCAGAAGGCCCTGTTTAATAAGATCATAGTGCGTCGGCGCAGGGGTGAGGATCACCAGCATTTCGACAGACTGGTCCGCCAGGATCTCGGCAAAAGTGCATGGCTTCACTCCGTACTTTGCTCCCTGCCGAAGGGCGCTCTCCATTCCCCGGGCACAGCAGGATACGACCTCAAGAGTTTCGTATTTTTCAATCATGTTCTGGAAATAGATATCACTGATTTTGCCGCAGCCTACCACGGCGGTCCTGACCGGATGCTGATTCATAAGGATTCCCTTCTTTTCTTTAACGATTGCTTTCTGATGAACCTGTTATTATGAACACAGAGTCTGGTTACCACGCAAAATTATACTGAAAAATGATGTGCTGCGTAACCGGATGCAAGGCCGAGGTTCAGTTCCGCTTCAAGACCGGATTCCGAGCTCACCTTCAGGCGCAGATCTCCGTCTACTGCCCGGACCACAGCGAGTGCCCGCCCGTAATAGGCCGCGTAGCGGCCGGTCACGAAGGAGTCCACTGTGCAGGGGCTGGCGCTGCCGAAGCCGAGGAGCTCGCCGCCGGTCACTTCTGCCGTGAGCAGCTCGTCGGCATTGCTCTCGACGTTCCCATTCGCATCCGCAAGACTCACGGAAATGAAGACCACCTGCCCCGGTTCCACCTTCCCATAGGGAGCCGCACTCTGTTCTCTGCCAGTTGCCGGCCCGGCCTGGATACCTTCAGACGGGAACTCTGGTGTGAGGCGGATTTGCAGCTCCTCGCCCGCGCTCACCAGGACATCGCGCCCGGTCTCGCGGCCATCCGCGTCATAGGCCACCACCTCCAGCCGCCCCGGCCGATAGAGGGTCTCGAACACAGCGCGGTATTTCTCCACCGGCCTTCGTCCGATCTCCTCACCGTCCAGGAACAGGGCCACCTCCGCCCCGTCGGAATAGGCTTCCACTTTCACCGGATTGTCCTCGCAGCCCCTCCAGGACCAGGAGCGGACGGCGTTGGTGCCTCTCCAGGCCGAGTGGTAGGGCTCCACACCAGGGTGGTTGGCCGGTGTTACGGCCATTTTCACACCCGTGTCCGTGCCCCAGACCATGCCGGCCCAGAGGGCCTCGGCATCCGGGGTGCCCAGAATGTCAATCACGCCTGCGCCGCCGATCAGCCACGGATAAGGCTTGTCGAACTGCATCCCATCCGGGGAGTAGCTCCAGGCGCCGATTCCCGCCTCACCCAGGTAGTCGAAGGCGGTCCACATGAAATCTCCAACCAGATAGGGGAATTTTTTTACCATCGCCCAGTTGTCGGCCAGGTCCGGCGGCAGGGTCTCGCTTCCGAAAATGACGCGTTCCGGGTGCTTCTCCCCTTCCATCGGATAGCGGCCGGAGGCGTAATTGTCCCCCGCCAGGTCCAGGGCGTCGAGGATGGGCGTGGTGGCCAGATCCGCATCGTCTCCGTCCGCCGAGTGGTTCATGCCGCTGCCCATCTGCATGGCGATCATGTTGAACATGGTGCTGTCCATTTTCGAGAAGTCCGGCATCTGCGGAGCGGCCGCTTCCTGCGCAGCTTCCGTCTCACTGGCTGCCCCGCCGGCCGCTTTCTGCGCAGCTTCCGTCTCACTGGCTGCCCCGCCGGCCGCTTTCTGCGCAGCTTCCGTCTCACTGGCT
>CAMONF010000103.1 GCA_946620335.1 uncultured Clostridia bacterium | reverse complement strand
GCTTCTACGTAGGCGAAGGTCTGACAGAGGAGGACGTGAAGGCTTCCTTCAAGCACGGCGTGCTGAGCCTGACAATCCCGAAGAAGGATAAGAAGGCAGTGCCGGAGAAGAAGACGATCGCGATTGAAGGATAATGAATAAGCGGAAAGAGGACCGGACCCCTTGAGCAGGGGACGGTTCTCAGTACGGACAGATGAAACGGGGACGGCCCTTCGTTCGATACAGTCGAATGAAGGGCCGTCCCCGTTTCAATTACCGCGGCAGGTAGTCCTCCCGCGCGACTCCCGCTGAGACCGCCAGGACAGAAGAGGGGCCGTCGTAGGTGAGTTCATTTCCATCGATGTCAGTGAGGACACAGCCTGCTTCCTCCGCGATGACCGCGCCGGCGGTGAAGTCCCAGAGACCGAGCTTCAGCTCATAGTAGAGGCCGGTGATGCCCTCCGCCAGGAGGCAGAGATCCCAGGCGGCGGTGCCGCTTCGGCGCATGTCGATGGTCCTCGGCAGATAGGCGGCCGCGATCTGGAAGGAGCGGGCGGTCAGCTCCTCGTAATAGGGCGCGGTGCCCATCGAGAAGAGGCTCCTGGCCAGCGGTTCCTCGGAAGAGTGGATGCGGACGCCGTTCCGGTAAGCCCTTTTTCCCCGCTCGGCCGAGAACATGACGTCCTGGTAGGGGTTATACACGACGCCGATGTAGGGCTTCCCGTCCAGCAGCAGGCCGATTGAAGTCACGGAGGGGCGGTAGGCCTTTATGAAGTTGGTCGTGCCGTCGATGGGGTCAATGACAAATGCAAACCCTCTCCGGTATTCCTCCCGAAAGCTGGCAGCGCCCTCCTCCTCGCCTACGAAGGAGGCCTCCGGCAGCACGCGGGCAAGCTCCGCAAAGAGGAACTCCTGGACTTTCCGGTCATATTTGGTCACGAAATTGGCGTGGCCGCTCTTGGCATCCGTGGCGGCTTCGATACTGTTTGCGGAGAGCATGATTTCGCCGGCTTTCCGGGCGGCGGATTCGATTTCTTTTCTCAGATTCATGTGTAGGTTGCCTTCATTTCTCTTTGAATAGTAAGTACAGGCTATTATAGCACAATTCTTAAAAGGGGGAGGGGGAAACTGGGAATCAGGGACGGTTCCTTTTCCCACTTTTCGTGAAGCGAAAAGTGGGAAAAGGAACCGTCCCTCATTCCCAGTTTCCGTCCCGGGTGGTATATTGATAAGGAGAAATAAACTGCCACCGAAAGAGAGACTTCACATGCGGACACAGACAAGCGATTTTTCACAGGGGAAGATTTCCCACCTGATCCTGAGCCTCGGGCTGCCGGTCATGCTGGCGGAGCTGGTACATGTGCTCTACAACATTGTGGACCGCATTTATATCGGCCATATGGGCGCAAATGGCACGCTGGCGCTGACGGGGCTGGGCGTCTGTTTTCCGCTGATCACGCTGATTGGTGCCTTTGCCAACCTTTACAGCACCGGCGGCGCCACGCTTTCCACCATCGCCAGGGGAGAGGGGGATGAGGCCAAAGCGACGAGGATCATGGAGACCTCCTTTACGGCGCTGCTTCTGACAGGCGCTGTCCTGACGATCCTGCTTTACCTGACTGCGCCGGTGACGCTCAGGTGGCTGGGCGGGGACGACGAAACGATGCCCGCGGCGCTGGGCTATTTCAGGATTTATGTGACGGGCACGATTCCCGTCCTCATCAGCCTGGGCATGAATCCCTTTATCAATGCCCAGGGATTCCCGCGGGTCGGGATGGCTACCGTCGTGATCGGCGCTGTTCTGAACATTGTGCTGGACCCGGTCTTCATTTTCGTCCTGGGCATGGGAATCCGCGGGGCGGCGCTGGCCACGATTCTGTCGCAGTTGGTCAGTGCCCTGTGGGTCATCCGCTTCCTCACCGGCCGGAAACCGCCCATCCGGCTGCGCGGGCTCGGAATCGACCGCACGGCCCTTGGCGGCATCCTGAAGCTCGGCGTTACGGGATTTACCTTCAAAGTCACCAACAGCCTGACCCAGGCGATTGTGAATATCATGCTCCGGCAGTGGGGCGGCGTGCTCAGCTCCCTTTACATCGGCGCCATGAGCCTGATCAATTCCCTCCGGGAAATTATGACACTGCCCACGACCGGCATCACAACAGCCGGCCAGAACGTGATGAGCTACAACTATGGAGCCAAGGAGTACCGCCGGGTCTCGGAGAGCATCCGTTTCACTCTTTTGGGTGGTCTTTGCATCAATGTGATCATGTGGGCGGCTGTGATGATCGTTCCGGCGCCGCTCTTCCATATGTTCTCCTCGGACAAAGAGCTGGTCCGGTTGACTGTGGACTGCGCGCGCATATATTTCGGGGCATTTCCGTTCATGACGCTGCAGATGACGGGGCAGTCCACCTTTGTGGCGCTCAACTATCCGAAGCATGCTCTATTTTTCTCCATGCTGCGGAAAATTGTTCTTGTCGCGCCGCTCACGCTGATCCTGCCCGCCGCGGGGCTGGGCGTGCACGGGGTGTTCTGGGCGGAATTTACGAGCCAGGTCATCGGGGCGAGCGCTTG
>CAMONF010000102.1 GCA_946620335.1 uncultured Clostridia bacterium | reverse complement strand
TATCTGTTGATGTGAGGAAAATGGGAATCAGGGACGGTTCCTTTTCCCACTTTTCATTCTATGAAAAGTGGGAAAAGGAACCGTCCCTGATTCCCATTTTCCATCTTTTCCTTCTTCGAAAAGTGGGAAAAGGAACCGTCCCTGATTCCCATTTTTTCATTTTCCATGTCACAGATTTCCCCCTTCATCCGTTATAATAAGCAGAACGTTCTAATTCCTTCGAAAGGAGAAAAACGCCATGTTCCGAAAAAGAGACGATACCGACGAGATCGTGTCGCTCTTTCAGCTGTATGAGAAGAAAATGTACCACATCGCCTACGCCATCCTGGGCGACAGCGGTCAGGCGGAGGATGCGGTGATGGACGCTTTTGTCAGGCTCCTGGACCGCCGGTATCCCATCGGGCCGCCGGAGTCAGACGCTGCCAAACGCCTGGTGATCCAGGTGACGCGGTCCTCGGCAATCGACCTGTATCGGAAGAACAAGCGGGAATGGGCCCGCCAGACGCTCTCGGAGGACCCAACCCTCTCAGCGCCGGTCGAAGCCTCTGTCCCGGGACCGGAGGAGATGGGCGATACCTTACCGCTGATCGAGTCACTGCCGCCGAAATACCGGGATGTTCTGCATTTGCGATATGAAAATGACTACACGACCGGAGAGATTGCCGACGCCCTCGGCATCAGCGAGCCTGCTGTCCGGAAACGCCAGGAGCGGGCGCTGGCCATGCTTCGGGAACAACGATATGACAAAGGAGGACACCATGAAAAATTCGTCAAAGCATTTTGAAAGAGAGAATTTCCCTGACTGGACCCTAGAGGATTTCGACGCCATCCAGGAGGACCATGTCTTCTCCGAAAAGTATGAAAAAGCCAAGCGGGCGGCGATCCGGGCGCATAAGCAGCGCCGCACGCCCACCTTCCTGGTCCGCGCCGCCGCGGCCGCAGCCGCTGTGATCCTGCTGCCGGCAGGCGTCTACGCTGCCGTCTCCCATGCGGAATTCTTCCAGAACGCTTTCGGGAACAGCGGCCGTGAGAGCGTGGCCTCCCACGTCGAGACCGTGGACGACGGCAAGGGCGGCAGCCTCGACGTCACCTATCCGACCCGCGAATACGTCTCCATCGACGAGGCCATGGCCGAGAACCTGCTCGGCGAATACGCCACAGCCGAACCGCTGGTCATCCCTGTAAATGACCACACCCTCACCATCGAATCCGCCGTCCGCGACGAGAACGCCATCGTCATGGAATTCACCATCGCCTGCGACACGGGCGTGACTGTATTTGACTACGACGAGCTTGCCAACCAGGCCAAGGGGCCCAGCCTGTCTGAGGAGAGCACCTTCTACTTCAACATCGACGGCGTCGCGGAGAACATCTACGTCGACCTGGAGCGGACCACGGAAACGGAGCTCCACGGCTACTACTACGGACTCTTCGTATTTAACGGCCCGCTCTCGGACGGCGAAGCGCCGATGCTGAAGATCCGCTATGCGGACATGCCCCTTCTGAGCCTGCCGGAGGATGCATCGCCGGAGGTTGCGGAGTATCCGATTGCTGCGGAAAAGGCCGTGGGGCTGACTTCATTTACCTCCGAGGCGGGCGGATACCTCGAGCTCTCCCCCCTCAGCCTCAAAGTGGACATGGCCAAGGGCCTGGGCCTTGCGCCGGATGAAGTCCTCGACAGCCTGAAGACCATCGCCATCGAATACAACGACGGCACCGTCTACCAGGTGTGGGACGATGACGGAAATGTAGACAACACCGCTTATCTCTGCATGGGACTCGGCGCCGAGGACTCTGAATACGCCCTCGTCTTCAACCGCCTGGTCGACCCGGCTGCCATCAGCTGTGTGTGGGTGAATGGGATTGCCTATAACGCAGGCTGAAGGTGAAAATGGGAATCAGGGACGGTTCCTTTTCCCACTTTTCATAAAATGAAAAGTGGGAAAAGGAACCGTCCCTGATTCCCATTTTCTCTCTATTCAGCCATCCAGCCCCACCGCGGCATACCCCTCCCGCAGGTCAGCTCTCAGCGTATCCTCCGTCTGTCCATAGTAGGACATGAGAGCTCCATAATAGGATACCGCGTTGGCATCGATCTCCTGGTATTTCTGCCAGCCCGTATCGCCTTCCATGGTTTCTCCGTCCCAATACCAGACATAAGCTTCGTCGTCATAGACCAGGTTATGGCGTTCCACGAACTGCCCGCCTTCAAGGCTGTAATACTGCAGATCAATGGCGCTTCCGTTGTGGCCGTTCACAAGGTACCAGCGACCGTCCATCATGCACCAGCCGCAGTGGGTGCCGATGTCGCTGTGGGTGACATTGGCATTTTCGAAGACGAGCTCGGGCTGTCCGTTGTTCAGACGCCAGACATCCAGATAGGGCCAGGAAATGCCCCACTCGATATGTTCCTCCGCATGTCCGATGATCAGCTCGTCCGTGCCGTCCCCGTCGAAGTCCAGGAGCTTGACCAGGAAAACACCGGTGTAGTAATCGTCGGTCAGGCCGGACACGGTGGGTGTCGTTATTTTGAGGGAACCGTACTTCTCCTCAGAGGCCAGCACGACCTGGGCAAAGGGATTGTTCGCGGGGGCAGGTGCCTCCGTCGGGATCGGCGTAGAAGTCGGGGCAGGCGTCGGAGTAGGCGGCAGGGGCGTGGGAGTAGGCGTCGGGGCCTCGTCCTCAAAGGAGTAAATATAGGTCGAATCGCCTGCCACCACGACCTGGTCCTCTATTTTCTGCGCATACCGGTCGGAGGAGATCCGGATATTGTAGGTCCCCGGCTCCACGCGCAGCCAGTATACCCAGTCACTGCCGCTGCGCTCGATCTGCGGCGCCAGGATCCTGCCCGGGATCCCGCTCTTGCCGTCGGCACTGATCACCTCCACCCTGGCATCCTGCATGGCTGCCCCGGAGGCATCCTTCACGACGATCTCGATCCGCGCGCTGCTGAGGTCGATGGTCTCGTGATTGCTCGTCCCCTCGCCGAAGCTGGAAATGAGGACCTTCTTCAGCGGGAAGAAGTCATACTCCACCGTCAGCTCCAGGTCTGCATTTTCCTCAATGTCCTCAAAGACGAAGGTTCCCGTCACAGAATCATCCGCATAGAAGGCATTATAGGGAGACACCGTGCCGTCACTGGATATCTGCACGCAGCTTACCCGGACCTTGCTGAGGTCCACGGTGCCGTCCGAGGACTTGAAATCCACGTAGTATGCCTTCTTCACCTCGTCAATGAGCCGGAAGGGGGAGGCCTGGACCAGGGCAAAATCAACGCCCCAGGCTATGTTGACCGGATAGGAAATGAGATTTGTATTGTCCTTTCTCGCCCTGGTCAGCGCGTCCCCGACCTCCCGATATTTGCCTTCATCGTCCTTTTCTGCCAGATGTTTGGCCAGGTCCGTGGATACGCCGTAAGCATAGTTCTGCATGATGGAACCGGTCGTTCCCACATAGGCGTCAAAGCCCTTGTTCAGAATGGTCTTTGCCATCACCTGCCCGTCACAGGTCCCCATGCAGGCGCCGGAGAAAAAGAGTCCGCCGTCGACGTAGGACATATATCGGTCCACGAACCGATAAGTGATGGCATAGTAATCGCTTACGAGACCGCTGGTGAGCAGGATTTCAGGCGCCCGCCTGTCGTCAGGGCTCTTCCGCTCCTCCCCGAGCGCATTCTCCAACTCAGCCGTCTTCTTGATTCGAGTGGAAAGGGCAAGTACCTTCTCTCCGTCTTCCGCCGTGTATATACCGCCGTGACCGTACCAGAAGACCGCCCGGACCTTGTTGTCCTTGAGACCGGAGAAAAATGCTTTCATTTCCTCCATAGAGGAACTGGTCTCCAGTCTCACCGCCTTCACATCGGAAATCTTTTTCCCGATCACGTCCTCCGGATCGCGGTAATTGGCGGCACTGGCCATCCAGTCATCCGCCAGTATCACCTGGTCCACCACACCGATTGTCAGCGGGCCCTCCCCGCTCATGCACTCTTCAATCTGCGGCATATAGACCGTCGTCGTATCGTCGTTCAGGAAGAAAGAAACTGACCAGCCCTCCTCGCAGTAGGCGCAGTCCCGAATTTTCCCCTCTTCCTTCAGCCCAAGCGCCATCTCATAGACAGCCTGCCCGGCCTCCGTGAGCACCGCCTCATCCGGATCCTCGAAGGCGCCGTTCTCATTGACAAAAGGAGCAATGGTCTCCGCCACGCCCAGGGAAATGAAATCCCTCTCGTCAGACGCCGCTTCACCGCCCCCTGCGACAGCAGCCGGCGGTTCATCAGAAGGCTTTTTCCCCTCCGAAAGCCTCGAGCTGATCAGGTCGCGGGCCACCAGGACCACGATGATCAGCACTTCAATCAGAAGGACCGCAAGCAGTATTTTCAACAATGTTCCTACTATACTGCTTTTTCCTCGCCTGTTATTTCTTACCATAGTCATTACCCCTTATCCTGGATGGCTTGTCGATGGAGAAAGAGTCAGCCGATGCGGCTTTTCCATTATCATATCACTGTGAGACAGAGGGACGGCCCTTTTTACGCAAATTGTTAAAATTTGCGTAAAAAGGACCGTCCCTCTGTCTCACAGTTTCATCTCCACTTAAAGGTCACAATCCCATACACATAGATGAAGATAATTACCACCGGCACGACGAACTTGAAGAGCGGCTTCATCCACTCCTGGACCTTCATGCCCTTGCCTTCATTTGCCTCAGCCATAAAGGCATCCCAGCCCCAGCCGAACTTGTTGCAGCAGAAGAGGGCGAGCACCAGGGAGCCGAGCGGCAGGATGTTGTTGGATACGATGAAGTCCCAGAAATCAAGCCATGCAGTGCCCTCCGCAAATGGCTGGAAATGCAGCACACTGTATCCGAGGGCCGTAGTAAGGCCCAGCACAAAGATGCCGATGCCGCAGATGAGACTGCCCTTGGGGCGGCTCCAGCCGGTGAGTTCCCTGACCATGGCCAGGATGTTCTCGCAGACGCCCAGAACGGTGGACATGCCAGCGAAGACCATGAAAAGGAAGAAGATGGTGCCCCACCAGCGGCCGCCGGCCATGTGTCCGAAGACGGCTGCCATGGTGTCGAAAAGAAGGCTGGGGCCTGCATTTACCTCGAGACCGTAGGAGAAGCAGGCCGGGAACATGATGAGGCCGGCCACGATGGCCACGAAGGTGTCCAGCGCAATAACGGTACCAGCCTCGCCGAGCAGGCTCTGCTCCTTGTCGATGTAGCTGCCGAAAATGGCCATGCTGCCCATGCCGACCGAGAGGGTGAAGAAGGCCTGGTTCATGGCCCCGACGATGACCTCCCCGTTGATTTTGGAGAAATCCGGTACCAGATAGAAAGAGAGCCCTTCCTTGGCACCGGGCAGCAGCATGCTGTGGCCCGCCAGCACGATCATGAGGGCTAAAAGGGCGCACATCATGAACTTGGTCACGCGCTCCAGGCCGCCCTGGAGGTTAAAGCTGAGGACGAAAAAGGAAGCTGCCACAGTCACAAACAGGAAAATGACGTTGACCGTGGGATTCGCGATCATGGGTTCAAAGCCCAGTCCCTCGGTCTGGCCTGTTGCGAAGCGGAAGAAGTAATAAATGAGCCATCCGGTGACCACGCAATAGAAGGCCATGAGGGCGATATTACCAATCAGCGCAATATACCCAAATGCTTTCCAAGCAGGCTTCTCTCCGCCCAGTCTGGTAAACATTTTTACGGGGCTGGTCTGAGCAGCACGCCCGGTCGCAAACTCCATGACCAGGACCGGCAGGCCCAGGATCAGAAGGCAGGCAAAATAGACCAGGATGAAGCTGGCTCCTCCGTTCTGACCGCACATCCAGGGAAATTTCCAAACGTTGCCGCAGCCGATGGCGCAGCCTGCGGAAAGCATGATGAAGCCGAGCCGGCTTCCGAGTCGTTCTCTATTGTCCATATTTCCTCTCCCATCTAACGACAAAAATAAGCCGGTCACAGACCGACATTTGCTATCATACCACATTTTTCGCACTTTGCCACATTGATTTGATAAAAAGTTGAGAGGGTGAAAAAGCGGGAATCAGGGACGGTTCCTTTTCCCACTTTTGCGGAAGTGTGGAGGGGAAAATGGGAATCAGGGACGGTTCCTTTTCCCACTTTTCGAAGGAGAAAAAGAAGGAAAATGGGAATCAGGGACGGTTCCTTTTGCCACTTTTCATAGAATGAAAAGCGGGAAAAAGAACC
>CAMONF010000101.1 GCA_946620335.1 uncultured Clostridia bacterium | reverse complement strand
CCGAAGAAGGTCGCCGTGATCGGCGGCGGCATCGGCGGCATGGAGACCGCGTGCGTGCTGAAAAAGCGCGGGCACGAGGGTGAGATCTACGAAAAGACCGGCGAGCTGGGCGGCGTGTTCATCGCGGCAGCCGCCTCAGAGTATAAGGAGAACGACCGCAGACTGATCGAGTGGTACAGAAGACAGATCGGGCTGCTTGAGATCCCGGTGCATTTCAACACAGAGATCTCCGACCCGGACGCGCTGGACGCGGACGAGGTGGTGATCGCCACCGGAGCGGCGGCGAACCGTCTCCGGATGCCGGGGGCCGAGCGCGCGCTGGACGCGGCGGACTTCCTGCTGGATCCCTCGAAAGCGGGGGAGAAGGTCGTCATCATCGGCGGCGGCCTGACCGGCTGCGAGATCGCCCTGGACCTCTTCCTAAAGGGCAAGCACCCCACCATCGTGGAGATGAAGGACGACCTGATCGCGGTCAAGAACATGTGCCTGGCCAACACCAGCTACCTCCGCGACTGCTTCAAGACCAACGAGGTGCCGGTCTACCTGAACGCCAGGACCAAGTCCATTTCCGCGACCGAAGTCCTGGTGGAGGATGAGAAGCACCAGGAAGTCACGCTGCCGGCGGACAACGTCATCATGTCGGTAGGCTACCACCCGATGCCGCTCATGGAAGCTGACAAGCACGTCCACCTGCTGGGCGATTGCAGCAAGGTCGGCAATGTCCGGTCCGTCATCTGGGGGGCCTGGGATATCGCCATGAAGATCTGAGGCTGAAACAAAAGTGGGAATGAGGGACGATTCCTTTGCCCAGTTTTCAGAGAAAAGTGGGAATCAGGGACGGTTCCTTTTCCCAGTTTTCAAAGAAAACTGGGAAAAGGAACCGTCCCTGATTCCCACTTTCTTTTGTCTCACTCTCCCGCTACCGTCACGTCGGGGATGAGGACCGCCAGCGGACCCTCGTAGGTGCTGTCCGCATACTGCTCGGTGGAGAAAATCAGCCTTCCCTGGGTCTTCAGCAGGTCTCCGTTGATGGACCCACCGGTCAGCGGCACTGTGTTCCCCTCCGCGTCGCGGGCGAGGGCCAGTCGCAGCTCGCCGGCGAAGTGGCCGTCCATGACGTCCATCTGGAAATCGGAGAAGCTGACGGCCTCCAGGGCGCCGGAGGCTTTCATTTCCTCGTAGGACATGGTGCCGGCCTTAAGGACCATCTTCTCGTAGCTGCCGGTGGGCTCGATGCCCAGATAGGAGGCGAACCTGGCGCCGCCGTGGATCGTCTCAAGGACGCCATCGGTGATCAGCGGGCGGTCTTTCAGGGCAATGCCCTCCCTGCTGAAGGGCAGGGCTGAGGTCAGCGTGATGTTGAGCTTCTCGCCCTCCTCCGCCTTCTGGACGGCGTCGCCGACCTTCCAGGTGGAGTAATGGGGGTAAATCATGGCGGAATCGGACCTGCTGCTATAGAAATTCAGGATCTCCCGCAGGTTCTCGCCAGTCAGGATGACGTTGTATGTGCCGGCCTTGGGGGCACGGGTCGCCTGAGCGCGCAGGCGGACGTCCCGGATACCGCTCTCGAGGCGGGCCTTGAGGGCAGCAAGGTCCAGGCTGCTGTAGGAGAACTGGCGATACTGCTCCACGTCCACCGGGGAAATGCACTGGGTGACGAACTCGCCCCAGATGGAGTCGGAAACATAGCTCACGTCCGTCCCGGCGGAATCCAGGATGGAAACGTGGCTTCTCCTCACAAAGATCTCAGCGGAGTTGATGAAGGCCCGGTCGTCGGACTCCACAGCCAGCAGGGTGTCCGCCACACGGCCGGCCGCCTCGGCCAGGGGCATGTCGCGGTAATCGGCCTGGGAGGCGACCTCCGGGGATTCATGCTTGGCAGGCAGGTCGTACCAGGGATTCTTCACGAAGGAAGCCGCGAAGTAGGCGCTGCGGATCTTGCTCTCCATCTCATCCATGGTCATGCCGGGATCGATGTAGAGGGTCGTGGAGCCGCGGAAGCGTTCGCCGTCCTCCTCGAAGTCACGGAAGACTTCGACCTCCGTCTCGGTGACGGACTTGTACCTGGGAATGTCCAGTTCCTTCTTGATAAAATAAAGTTCGGCCGCGTCGGTGTGGGTGCGGGTGATCCGCCAGACGCTGACGCCGGCTTTGGCGAGGGCCTCTTTGATTGTCTTCATTTTTCTCCTCCTTACCCTAAGCGGATGCGGGCCTTGATGTAGGGACCGCCGTCCGAGACCTTGACCCATTCCTTCCAGCCCTTGCCGCAGGCGCCGGCGCCGCAGTGCTCCACCTTGCCGGAGATCATGGTGATGGACTTCAGCAGGTCGGGCACGTAGCCGGTCAGGACGATGGGGCCGAAGACGCGGCCGGTGAGCTGGCCGTCCTTGATCTCACGGCCAAATGAGACCATGCACTGGATGCCCCAGTTCTTGGGGTCCTCCATGCCGCTGGTCGGGCAGTCGAGCAGAAGGCCGTCCTTCACGGAGGCGATCATTTCCGGCACCTCGCTGGTGCCCTCGGTGAAGAAGGTGTTGGTCATGCGGGTGTAGACCTTGTGGTCCACAGTCTGCCGGCGACCGTTGCCGGTGGGTCTCACGCCCAGGCGGGCGGCGGAAACGTCGTCGCAGATGCCGGAGACCAGGATGCCCTTGTCGATGATGACCGTGTCGGTGGCGGGGTTGCCCTCGTCGTCGAAGAAGTAGGAGGCCACGTCCTCATAGGTGGTGGCCGCGCCGTCCTTCATGGTGACCAGCTCGGAGGCGACCTGCTTCCCGATAAAGTCCTTGGCCAGGGCCCGGTCTTTGACGAACATGTCCATCTCCACGCCGTGGCCGAAGGCTTCGTGGACGATCATGCCGGTGACCGCAGGCGTGCAGACGCACTCGTACTCGCCGGGTGTGAGGGGCTCGGCTGCCAGGGCTGCCCGGGCAAATTCGAGAGCCTTGTCCGCGCAAGCGGGCAGGGTGTCCAGGACCTCGGCGCCGCCCAGGACCGATTCGGCCTGGTAGCCGTCCTTGATGGCTTCGCCCTTGCGGGAGAGGCAGACGGCGGCGCAGTCGCTGTACATGACGTTCTGCTCAAGGTCGCGGCCAGCCGAGAGGAAGAGCTTGTGGTAGACGTGGAAATT
>CAMONF010000100.1 GCA_946620335.1 uncultured Clostridia bacterium | reverse complement strand
GGAACCGTCCCTGATTCCCAGTTGTCCCTGATTCCCAGGCGTCCCTCGGTTCCCAATACTTTTACTCAACGCGGAGAATGCTTCCGAGGATTCTCTTCGCGCAGGTCTCCATCTCCTTGCGGGAGAGGAGGCCTTTTTCTTTGGCCTCAAGGAGTCTCTCCGGGAAGCCGGTGCCCATCTTGACGTCGTTGCCGGCCTTGACTTCCTTGTAGTGCTCGCCGGCTGTCCACCAGTCGGTGGTGACGAAGCCCTTGTAGCCCCACTCGTCGCGGAGGATACCGGTCAGCAGGTCGTAATTTTCCGAAGCCCGGTGGCCGTTGATGACGTTGTAGCTGGACATGATGCTCCAGGGGTCGGACTCTTTCACGATGATTTCGAACTGCTTCAGGTAGATCTCGCGGATGGCCCGCTCGGAGGCTCTGGAGTCGCACTCCTTGCGGTTGGTCTCCTTGTCGTTCAGGGCGAAGTGCTTGGGCGTGGCGCCGATGCCGGCGGCCTGGATGCCGCGGACCTTGGCTGCCGCCTGGCGGCCGGCCAGGAGCGGGTCCTCCGAGAAGTACTCGAAGTTGCGGCCGCACATGGGGCTCCTGTGGATGCAGACGGCCGGAGTCAGCCAGAAGGCGATGTTGTTCTCCTTGACCTCCATGGCGCCCGCATAGCCGACCTTCTCGACCACCTCCGGGTCCCAGGTGCAGCAGAGCAGGGTCTCGATGGGGAAGGCGGTGGTGCAGACACCCACGCCGGGCATGATGCGGAGACCGGCCGGGCCGTCGGCCGTGGTGGCGTTGGGAATGCCGTGGCTGGGCAGGTTGCCGTAGCCGAAGGTGTTGGAGACGCCCATGTCGGGCTGTCCGCCGAGCATGTTGGCCAGCTCTTCGTCTGTCAGCTGGGCGATAAGGTCATCCAGGGTGGCTTTGCCCTCCTCCACGTCGATCAGGTGGATGACGGGGTCATTTTCGGGCCGTCCGCGCCAGTTGCGCATCTTTCTGGGAACGCCCACGACGGCCGGCTGCATGCCGTCCATCTCGGAGAGCGGGAGCGGGGTGAGGCCGTTCTCATTCTTGTCGTGAGGCTTGGTCTGGGGCAGCGCTTCATAGCTACCGTCAGCGAGCATGCGCTTTTCAAGCTGGCTGGGGACCATTCTGGCTGTGAGCTGCTCGGTGATGACATTTTCCTCAAGGGTATAGAGGAAGTCCACCGGCGATGCGCTCCTGACATCCGTGCCGACGAAGAAGGCGTAGCTGCCTTTCTCCAGAACATAGGCGGATTTGGCCACCTTGCCCAGGTCGTCGTAGGAGGCCATCTGGCTCACCGGGAAGGAAATGAAGACCTGCTCGCTCTCCCCCGGCGCCAGCTCCCGGGTCTTTTTGTAGCCGGCCAGGACCTTGGCGGGCTTGCCCAGCTTGCCCTGGGGCGCGCCGTAGTAGACCTGGACGACCTCGCGGCCGGCTCTGCAGCCGGTGTTGGTGACGCAGGCGGTGACGAGAATGTTGTCATTTTCCGCGCAGGCGGCGGCGCCGGTCACGGCGAAGGTGGTGTAGGAGAGGCCGAAGCCAAAGGGATAGATGACCTTCTCGGCAGCGCCGGGGATGGTCTCGAAGTAGCGGTAGCCGACGTAGATGTCGTCGGTGTAGTCCACGTGCTCCAGGGACTCGTGGAAATTGTAGGTGGAGGGGTAGTCCTTGAGGTCGGCCGCGAAGGTGTCGGAGAGCTTGCCCGAGGGATTGCCCTTGCCGACGAGGAGTTCGGCCTCGGCCAGACCGCCTTCCATGCCGCCCTGCCAGACCAGCATGGCCGCCTTGATCTTGTCATTGGCGGCGAACCATTTGGTGTCCACCATGCCGCCCACGTTGAGGAGGACGATGACCTTGGGGAAAGCGGCGGTGACGGCTTCGACCATGGCCTGCTCAGCCCGGCTCAGATAGAAATCGCCGTCCTCGAAGATCTCGGCCGCCTTGTCCACCAGGTGGGCGGAGTAGCCGTCCAGGCCCTGGATCTTCTTGCCGGGTTCAGTCCGGTCCCAGCCCTCGCCGGAGTAGCGACTCAGGGAGATGATGGCTGTGTCGGTGTAGGCGGCGGCCTTCTTGACCATGTCCGCAGGGAGAGCCGGCTCCGCGATCATGCCGGGCATGCCGCCTTTGGCGTACTCGCAGGCGACGTAACCACGGTAGAAATCGACGGTATCCTCGAAGATATGGAGGTCAGGCTGCACGGAGAGGCCGTCGTAGAGGTTGTGGACGTAGGAGACGGTGACGTCGCCGCTTCCGCCGCCGCCCTTGACGTAGTCGAAGGTGGCCTTGCCGAAGAGGGCGATGCGGGCGCCTTTTGCCAGGGGGAGAAGGTTGCCTTCATTTTTCAGGAGGACCATGCCTTCCTTGGCGGCGTCCTTGGAGAGCATGCGGTGCGCTGCGCTCTCGGTGATCCTGGTGCCGCCCTCGCCGAGGGGGAGGACCGGCTGGTACTTTAATCTTGCCCAACGTTCCATAGATCTGTTCCTTTCTTGCTGGAGGTAAATGAGGACAGGCGCTGGTATTGCCGAGTGCCTTTTCACTATTCACTATAGCATAGTGGGGGGTGAGAAAAAAGTGGGAATGAGGGACGGTTCCTTTTCCCACTTTTTGGGGAGCAGAACTGGGAATGAGGGACGGTTCCTTTTCCCACTTTTCG
>CAMONF010000099.1 GCA_946620335.1 uncultured Clostridia bacterium | reverse complement strand
TGGTTCAGGACGGAGCCGTCGCCGTTGCCGTTGTAGGTGTAGTCCTTATAGTTGTAGACGACGCCGTCCACGCTCAGGGCGTCCAGCTCGGCCATGATGTTGGACTCGATCTGGTTCAGGGAGGGGTGGTCCATGAACTTCACGATACCGACCTTGTACTCCTTGTTCTCGCCGGCGGGCGCTTCTGCGCTCTCCTCTGCCGCTTCAGTGCTCTCTGCCGCCGCGCTGTCCGCGGACGCGCTGCTGCCAGACGAAGATCCGCCGCAGGCCATGAGGGATGCTGTCATAACGGCTGCCATTGCCAGTGTCATCATTTTCTTGAACATAGAATCCTCCTTCGGTGCCTCGCACCATTCAAATGAAAACTCCCGAATGTCCGCGCCTTTCGGCTGAGTCGATAAGTGATGTGCTGCCCGTATGAAACACTTTTTGCTGTAGGATGCCGGGGGGCTTGGGGGAAAGCTCCCTCGTGTGCGCATTACAGCAGGATATTTTGCCTCACAGATAAGACTCTGTGGAAACAAAAAACGTCTCAGATGCAGATACCCACATCTGAGACGATACAATAATCCTTACCATACCGCGGTGCCACTCAGTTTGACGGCCATCACCGTCCACTCTTGTCACTGTGCCTCAAAAGTCCATTCACCAGGTCTTTCCCGCCGCGTCGCACCGACCCGCGGCTCTCTGAAGGTTCCGTCCAGGCTACTCCTCTTTCTCATAGGCCAATATGTACTTTACAAGGCATAGAATAATCGAAAACCTGCGCCTTGTCAAGACTGTGAAGTGGAAAAATCCTGTCACCGGTCAGCCGGGCAGGTAGACGGCAATTCCCGTGCACAGGGCCTGAACCTAGCGCTGGATGGCAATTCCCGTGCACAGGGTCTGACACCAACGCCGGATGACAATTCCCGTGCACAGGGTCTGACACCAACGCTGGATGACAATTCCCGTACACAGGGGCTGACACCAACGCCGAATGGCAGGCACGCTTTCGGTCTGCGCGTTCTCCTTCCCGCGGGGCGGTGTTTTCATTTTCTTCCGGATGATCAGTAGATGGTCTTCACGTCATCCTCAGAGATCTTGAAGAAATCCAGATACTGCTTGAGCTCGCTGTGGTCCCGGATCAGGCTCACCTCGTGGAAGTCCTTGGTGACCTTGTCACGGAAACCGAAGACCTTCTCACCCGTGCAGATGCTGGACCGGATCACGGGCTCATGCTTGGCGGGGTCGTAGGGAAAATGAGAGACCAGAGACATTTTTCTTCTTCCGAACATGGCAGGCTCCTTCCTGAGGGATGATTTTTTATGTTTTTATTGTACTCCCCGGAGGGCTGTCTGGAAAGAGGCAGGGAGTGAAAAACTGGGAATGAGGGACGGTTCCTTTTCCCACTTTTCATTTTATGAAAAGTGGGAAAAGGAACCGTCCCTCATTCCCAGTTTCTCACTCATAGTCCGGATACCGAATCTCCATAAGCGTAAGCCCTCTGGCGACCGCCGTTGGCCCTGCGCAGCTGCGGTCACGGGCTTCCAGAATAGTTTTCATCTCGGAAGGCTCGTACTTCCCGGCGCCGATTTCCAGCAAGGTCCCGGCTATGATCCGGACCATATTGTAAAGGAAACCATTCCCGGTGATGGAAAAGATGATTCTGTCCCCCTCGCGCCGGACAGAGGCCCGGTAGATAGTGCGGACCGTCGTCTTGGAGGAAAAGCCTGCGGCGCAGAAGGAGGCGAAGTCGTGCTCGCCGACAAGATACTGGGCGGCCTCGTGCATTTTGGCCGCGTCCAGGTCGTAATAATAGTGGATTTCCGTGTGCCGCCGGAGCGGGTCGGGGAACCGCCTGTTCAAAATGTGGTACTCGTAAGTCTTCACCGTGTTCTGGAACCGGGGATGAAAGTCATCCGGGACCCGGCAGGAGTCCACAACGCGGATATCCTCGGGGAGCCGGGCGTTCAGGGCATAGCAGATCTTGCCCGGGTCGATGCGGCTCTCCACGTCGAAAACGGTGATATTTCCCTCGGCGTGGACGCCGGTGTCGGTGCGGCTCGCGCCGAGTGTTCTTATTTCCTGCCCGAAGAGGGAGGAAATGGCCTTCTCCAGGGCGTCCTGGATCGTGGGCCCGTTGACCTGCGACTGGTAGCCGCAGTATTCCGTTCCGTCGTAGGCGACGATCAGCTTCACTCGCATGGCGCTCCCCCGTCAGATCCAGCCGCCGCCGAAGATGCGGAGAAGGATCGCTGCGGCGAGAAATAAAGCCAATACGCAGTAGGCGATCCTGTCGGCGGATGTGTATTTGAGCGGCTTCATGCGGGTCCGGCCTTCGCCGCCGTGGTAGCAGCGGGCCTCCATGGCCATGGCCAGGTCATTGGCCCGCTGGAAAGCGGAGACGAAAAGGGGTACCAGGAGCGGGACCATGTTTTTGATCCTGTTGATGAAATTGCCCGTCTTGAAGTCCGCGCCGCGGGCGATCTGGGCCTTCATGATCCTATCCGTCTCCTCCGTCAGGATGGGGATGAAACGGAGGGCGATGGACATCATCATGGCGATCTCGTGGACCGGCACATGGATGACCTTGAGCGGCGAGAAGAGGGCCTCCATGCCGTCCGTAAGCGAGTTGGGCGTGGTCGTCAGCGTCATGAGGGAGGAGCCGATGACCAGGTAAATGAGGCGCACCGCCATGCGGATCGCCTGCATCACGCCCTCCTGCGTGATGGTCAGCTTCCAGACCTGGGCCAGAACGGTCTCGCCCGGTGTGAGGAAAATGTTAAAGACGGCGGTGATCAGCAAAATAAAGATGATGGCCTTCATTCCCCGCAGCATCATGCCGAAGGGGACCGTGGAGGCTTTGATGACGACCAGCAGGAAGATGGTGCACATCGCATACCCCAAAAATCCCTTGACCAGGAAGAGGGCGACGATAAAGGTCAGCGTTCCCACGAACTTGACCCTGGGGTCCAGCCTGTGGATGACCGAATCCGCGGGATAATATTGTCCCAGTGTGATTTCTCCAAGCAAAATGGTATCCTCCCCTTCGCGTTACCGGCGTCCCTTCCTGCCGGACTTCTCACGCCTGCCGGCAGGCTTTTTTTCTTCCTTCTGAGGCGCAGGCAGGGATCTGCCGAAAGCCTTCAAAATGCTGTCCCGGGCTTCCTCGACGGTGTCCGCGGTGACGTCCACGTCGAAGCCCCGCTCCTGCAGCCCATGCATGCAGTAGGTGACCTGCGGGGCCGCGAGGCCCATGGCCTCCAGCTCCTTATAATGCGAAAAGACCTCCTTGGGGGTGCCGTCGAAGGGGATCTTGCCGTCATTTACCACGATCAGGCGGTCGGCGTACC
>CAMONF010000098.1 GCA_946620335.1 uncultured Clostridia bacterium | reverse complement strand
ATCTTAGGCAGACTTCAGTAAAGGATTTTTATTATGCTGACAAAACGAATTATTCCCTGCCTGGACGTCAAGGACGTACGCGTGGTCAAGGGCGTTAATTTTGTGAATCTCATAGACGCCGGCGATCCGGTGGAGCAGGCCAGGATCTACGACCGGGAAGGCGCGGATGAACTGGTCTTCCTGGATATCACCGCCTCCTCTGACAGGAGGGATACCGTGGTAGATATGGTAGAGCGCGTGGCCTCCCAGGTCTTTATTCCCTTCACGGTGGGCGGCGGAATCCGTACCACCCAGGATATGAGAAAAATCCTTCGGGCCGGCGCTGACAAGATCTCTGTCAACTCAGCCGCCATTGACAATCCCGACCTCATCCGCGAGGGCGCCGAAAAATTCGGCAGCCAGTGCATCGTCCTGGCCGTGGATGCCAAGAGGCGGGCTGACGGCAACGGCTGGACCATCTATAAACACGGCGGACGCCTGGACACCGGCATCGACTGCCTGGAATGGGTAAAACGAGCCGAAAAGCTCGGCGCAGGGGAGATCCTCCTGACCTCCATGGACTGCGACGGGACCAGGGCCGGTTACGATATCGAGCTGACGCGCGCGGTTTCCGACGCTGTCGGCATACCGGTCATCGCTTCGGGCGGCGCCGGTACCATGGAGCACTTTGCGGAGGCTCTGACAGAGGGCGGCGCGGACGCGGCCCTGGCAGCTTCCCTGTTCCATTACAAGGTCATGCGGATCGCCGAGGTAAAGGACTATCTTGCAGCAAGGAACATTCCGGTCAGAAGGATCTGAGACTTAAGTCGGAGGACGTGAGATGGCTATCACGGGAGAGTGGGAGAAGGCGCTGAAGAGTGAATTCGGGAAGCCCTACTACAGGGACCTTTATAAGAAGGTCCTGGAGGAATACCGCACGCAGGTCGTATACCCGCCGAGCCGGGATATGTTCAATGCCTTCCGGTTCACGCCACTTGAGAAGGTCAAGGTCGTGATCCTGGGCCAGGACCCCTACCATGAGCCCGGTCAGGCCAACGGTCTGTGCTTCTCGGTGCACAAGGACATCCGCATTCCTCCGTCGCTGGTCAACATCTATAAGGAGATGGAGAGCGACCTGGGCTGCAAGGCCCCTGAGAGCGGGGACCTGACAGGCTGGGCGGAGCAGGGTGTGCTCCTCCTCAACACAGTTCTCACCGTCAGGGCCCATCAGGCCAATTCCCACAAGGATATCGGATGGGAGACCTTCACGGACGCAGCCATCCGGGCCGTCGCTGCCCAGGACAGGCCCATCGTATTTATCCTCTGGGGCGGCCAGGCCAGGCGGAAGAAGAGCCTGATCCGCAACCCTAAGCATCTGGTGGTGGAATCTCCCCATCCGAGCCCCCTGTCGGCCTACAACGGTTTTTTCGGAAGCCGGCCCTTCTCGAAGACCAACGACTTCCTCATCGCGAACGGCCTGACGCCCATCGACTGGGCGGACGCCAACAGGGAATGAGTATACGTCAGTACCACTATAGAAGAAATGAGGCATTTCACGTAAATGGCAAAGAAGAACACGACGGTCGTCCGTGAGGCGGCCTTTCTCATGGCTGCCCAGCTCCTGTGCAGTGTGATCGGACTGGTCTATCGAAGCCCGCTCCACCTGATCATAGGGGATGCGGGCGACGGATATTATCAGTACGCCTATGAATGGTATACCATCATCCTGCTGATTTCCTCCTACTCCATACCGACGGCCATCTCCAAGGTCATGGCAGACAGGCTGGCCGTGCGCCGGTATAAGGATGCCCAGAAGGTTTTCCGCGCCTCCCTCTACTACGTCTTACTGGTCGGCAGCGTAGGCGGTGTCTTTGCCTTCTTCGGCGCGCCGCTCCTCCTCAAGGGACAGCCTGACGCGGTGCTGGCCCTCCGGGTCCTGGCGCCGACTATCCTCCTTTCCGGTATCCTGGGATGCCTCAGAGGTTACTTCCAGGCCCAGAACACCATGTTCCCCACCGGCGTATCCCGCGTGGTGGAGCAGGTGGTGAACGCCATGGTCTCCGTTGGCGCCGCCTGGCTCTTTACCCGGGCTTATGTGGGTGACGAGAACCTGACCGGCAAGTACGGTGCGGCCGGCGGCACGCTGGGCACCGGCATGGGCGTGGTGACTGGTATCATTTTCATGCTCTTTGTCTACGTCATCAATGGCAGGACCATCCGGCGCAACTGCAAGAAGGACAAGAAGTCCCTGGACGAGTCCTACCGGGAGGTCTTCAAGGTCATCTTCCTCATGGTGACGCCCATCATCTTTGCCACCTTCATCTACAACGTTTCGGGCATCATCAACCAGAATATTTTCACCTACCTCATGCTCTGGAGAAAGTTCACGCCCATTGAGATCAGCCGCCAGTATTCCCTGTACTCCTACAGGGTGCGGCCGATCCTCAACATACCGATCGCCCTTTCCTCCGCGACATCCACGGCTCTGATTCCTGTCGTGGCATCCGCCCTGGCGGAGGGGCGCAGGAAGGAAGCCGCCAACCAGGTAAATGAATGCATGAAGCTGTCCACCTTCATCGCCATTCCTGCCGCCGTGGGCCTGACGGTCCTTTCCTACCCGGTGATTCGGATCCTCTATCCCAGCGGTGACATAGCCGGGGCGGCCAGGATCCTCAGCATCGGCAGTATATCCGTCATTTTCTCCAGTCTCTCCACCGTGACCAACGGCGTTCTCCAGGGACTGGGCCATCCTTCGATCCCTGTCCGCAATGCGGCTATCGCTCTGGGCGTTGACGTCGTCGTGGCCTTTGTGCTCGTCGGCGTTCTCAACATGGGCGTCATGGGTATTCTGATCGCCAACGTGGTCTACGCCCTGACAGTCATGCTCCTCAATGCCCGCGGCCTTAAGCGCTATCTGGATTACCGCCACGACTTAAAGAGACTGGTCCTCCAGCCCTTCATCGCGGCGGGCATCATGGGCCTTGTGGTAGGTATTCTCTACTGGATACCCTCCCTGCTCATCCCGGCCATCACGGCGCGGTATGTCACAGCTGCCGCGCTGACGGCCATCGACATCATCATTGGCGTTCTCGTCTATGTTGTCATTTACACCCGGTCCACCGGCATGACTGACGACGAGATCCGCCGGCTTCCCATGGGCACGAAGATCCTCGTCGTGCTCCGGAAGCTCCACGCAAGGTAACCGGCAATGGGCGACCATTGATAGTTATATTTTTTTAGAAAGAAGGTTAGAACAGTGGGAAACAAGAAGCTTATGCTGGGAAATGAAGCCATCGCCCGCGGCATTTACGAAGCCGGCGTCAAGGTGGCCAGCGCCTATCCCGGCACCCCCAGCACGGAGATCAGCGAAAATCTCGTCCAGTACAAGGACGACCTCTACTGCGAGTGGGCCCCGAATGAGAAAGTGGCGGCCGAGGTTGCTTTCGGCGCGTCCGTCTCCGGTGTGCGTTCCTTTGCCTGCATGAAGATGGTGGGCTTTAATGTAGCCGCCGACCCGGTCTATTCCGCCGCCTACACCGGTGTGAACGGGGGATTTGTCCTCTGCGTGGCCGACGATCCGGGCCTCTACAGCTCCCAGAACGAGCAGGACACCCGCGCCATCTGCCGGGCAGCTCAGATTCCCTGCCTGGAGCCTTCCGACTCCCAGGAAGCCAAGGATTTCACCAAGCTGGCCTATGAGATCAGCGAAAAGTATGACAAGCCCGTTGTCATCCGCACCACGACCCGTCTGGCCCATTCCCAGGGATTTGTGGAGCTGTGCGACCGTGAAGAAGGCCATGATTTCAAATACGAGAAGAACATCGGCAAGTTCGTCATGCTGCCGGCCAATGCCATCAAGCGCCATGTGATCGTCGAGGACAAGATGGCTGAGCTGGCCAAGGACGCTGCCTCCTTCGAAATCAACAAAGCTGAGTACAGGGACACCAGCATTGGTTTCATTTCCAGCGGTATTCCTTACACCTATATCCGCGAGGCTATGCCGAACGCTTCCACGCTGAAGCTGGGCATGGTCCATCCGCTGCCCACGGACCTCATCGCTGAGTTCTGCTCCAAGGTCGACCGCGTCATCGTCTTTGAGGAGCTTATGCCGGTGATCGAGGAGCAGGTCAAGGCCATGGGCATCGCCTGCGACGGCAAGAACATCTTCACGCGCCTCGGCGAGTATTCCGCCAACATGATCCGCGAGAAGCTTCTGGGACAGGCTCCGGCCGCTCCCGCAGCAACGGATATCCCCAACAGGCCGCCCATTCTCTGTCCGGGATGCCCCCACAGGAGCACCTTCTATACCTTAAAGAGGCTGAAGCTCCATGTGGCCGGCGATATCGGCTGCTACACACTGGGCGCTGTGCCGCCTCTGGCGGTCATCGAGTCCTGCCTGTGCATGGGATCTTCCATCTCTTCCCTTCACGGCATGGGCAAGGCCAGGGGACCGGAATACCTGCATGACTGGGTCTGCGTCATCGGCGACTCCACCTTCATGCATACCGGCGTCAACTCCCTCATGAATATGGTCTATAACCAGAGCACGGGTACGGTCCTCATTCTCGACAACCGGATCACGGCTATGACCGGCCATCAGGACAACCCCTCCACGGGCAAGACCCTCATGGGCGAGACCGTGCCGGCCATCGAGTTCGAGAAGTTCTGCCGCGGCATCGGCATCGAGAACGTCTTCACCGTCAACGCCTTCGACGTGGACGAGCTCACCAAGACCATCAAGCGCGAGGTCAAGGAAGACCATCTGTCCGTCATCGTCGTCAAGGCGCCCTGCGCCCTCATTCCGGAGGCCCGCAGCAAGAAGAAGTGCGTTCCCAATCCTGACAAGTGTGTGCATTGCGGCGCCTGCTTAAAGCCCGGCTGCCCGGCCCTGACCAGGAACGCGGACGGCACGATCAAGATCGACGCCACCATGTGCAACGGCTGCGGTCTGTGCAGACAGCTTTGCAAATTCGATGCCATTACGGAGGTAGAGTGATGGAGACTAAGAATATTATGATCGTCGGCGTCGGCGGCCAGGGCACCCTGATCGCCAGCCGTATCCTGGGCGGCATCGCCACCACTGCCGGCTATGACGTCAAGCTTTCCGAGGTCCACGGCATGGCCCAGCGCGGCGGCTCCGTAGTGACCTTCGTCCGCTACGGTGACTATGTCGCCGAGCCCATCGTGGAGCCGGGCCAGGCGGACGTCCTGATCGCCTTCGAGCGGTTGGAGGCCAAGAGATACGCCCACTACCTCAAGAAGGACGGCGTTCTCATTGTAAATGACACCCGCATCGATCCCATGCCGGTCATCATCGGCGCCGCCGAATACCCGGAGGGCATCATCGAGGAGATCGAGAAGGAGCACACTGTGTACAAGGCAGACGCCACGGCCATCGCCATTGAGCTGGGCAACGCCCGCTGCTTCAATGTAGTCATCCTGGGGATGGCTGCAAGGCATATGGACTATGCGGTGGAAGACTGGCACAAGGTCATTGAGAAGACCGTCAAGCCGGCCACTATTGAAATCAACAAAAAGGCTTTTGACGCGGGGTATGCCCTGGCGGAGTGATAAAATGGGAATGAGGGACGGCTCCTTTTCCTACTTTTCTAAGGAAAATGGGAATGAGGGACGGTTCCTTTTCCCACTTTTCTATGAAAAGTGGGAAAAGGAACCGTCCCTCATTCCCATTTTTGCGCCCAAAGCTTCCTTCCCCATTCCCATTTTCATTTTGCCCTTGACTTTTTGGCGTTAAAGCGTTACACTTTAACCCGGCGAATCAAATCGTTGAAATTGCATGAGCAATTTGTATTTTTCTGTTTGTGAGGTATTTGTTTTATGGTCGCAAAAATTTTGATGCTGATTGTGTTCTTTGCCGTCATGATTGCGGTGGGTTGGTATGCCCGGCATACCGCCAAGACGGTTGACGGTTTCGTTCTGGGCGGACGCGGCGTCGGTCCCTGGCTTTCGGCCTTCGCCTACGGCACCAGCTATTTTTCGGCGGTTATTTTCATCGGCTACGCCGGTCAGTTCGGCTGGAGATACGGCATGGCCTCCACATGGATCGGCATCGGCAATGCCCTGATTGGCTCCCTTCTGGCCTGGGTGGTCCTTGGCAGACGGACCCGCGTCATGACAAAGTCCATGAATGCGGCCACTATGCCGGCCTTCTTTGAGAAGCGGTTCGATTCCCCGACGCTGAAGATTGTGGCTTCGGTCATCATTTTCATCTTCCTGGTTCCCTACACCGCCGGCGTGTATAACGGTCTTTCCAACCTCTTCAATATGGCCTTCGGTATTCCCTACATCTACTGCGTACTCATGATGGCGGCGCTCACCTGCGTGTACGTTCTGCTCGGCGGATACATGGCCACTGCCTGGAATGATTTCATCCAGGGCATCATCATGCTGGTCGGTATCGTTGTGGTCATCCTCTCCGTCCTCAGCGGTCATGGCGGCTTCATGAAGGCTGTCAGCGAACTGGCCAACATCCCCAGCGACAATCCCATCACCATGGGCCAGCCCGGCGCCTTTACAGCTTTCTTCGGTCCGGATCCCATGGGCCTTCTCTGGGTCGTCATTCTGACTTCTCTGGGTACCTGGGGGCTGCCGCAGATGGTCCAGAAGTTCTACGCCATCAAGTCCGAGAAGGCAATTGCGACCGGCACTGTGGTATCCACTGCCTTCGCCATCGTCGTCGCGGGTGGTTCTTATTTCCTTGGCGGCTTTGCCCGTCTTGTCGATGCCTCCGCCGTCACCGTGACAGCTGCTGACGGGACCTCTTCCATCAAATTCGATATGGTCATGCCTACTCTGCTCCAGAACCTTCCGGACCTCCTCATGGGTGTCCTGGTCGTCCTGGTCATGAGCGCCTCCATGTCGACCCTTTCCTCACTGGTCCTGACCTCCAGCTCCACGCTGACGCTTGACTTCCTGAAAGGCACCTTCATGAAGGATATGACCACCAAGACCCAGCTGCTCTGCCTGCGTGTCCTGGTCGTCTTCTTCCTGGTCCTCTCTGTGGCCATTGCCATGAATCCGCCGACCTTCATCGCCCAGCTCATGGGTATCTCCTGGGGCGCTCTGGCAGGCGCCTTCCTGGCTCCCTTCCTCTATGGTCTGTACTGGAAGAAGGTCACCCGCGGTGCCGTGTGGGCCTGCTTCGCCTTCGGTGTTGGCTTCACGACACTCAACATTTTCTTCACCTGGGTCAATCCCATCCAGGCCGGCGCCATCGCCATGCTGGCCGGACTGGTGATTGCTCCGGTGGTCAGTATTCTCACGCCCTCCATGGAGAAGAAGAGAGTGGATGAGATCTTTGCCTGCTATGACGTCGAAGTCGAGGCGACCACAAGGAATGTGCTGCCTGAGGCGGACGACGAAGAATAAATAATTAGAAGTCGAAATCAGGGAAGTTTGGAATCAGGGACGGTTCCTTTTCCAGCAAAACTGGAAAAGGAACCGTCCCTAATTCCAAACTTCCCTGATTCCCAGTTTCCCCTTCCCGTCTTTTTTGTTATGATAAGAAGGCATTAACTATCAGAACCGATCCAAAGGAGACGAGAGTATGGACAGATTACCAAAGAGAAATGAAGTCCCCGAGGCCCTGACCTGGCGCCTGGAGGATATTTACGCCGATGAAGCATCTTTTGAAGCGGATATGGCGAAGGCTGCCTCTCTGGCAGAGGAAGCGGCCGCCTTCGAGGGCAGAGCCGCCGAGAGCGCTTCCACCTTAAAGCAGGTGCTGGACATTTACGCGGCCTGCCGCGAGACCCTTTACAGCGTGGAAGGCTTTGCCAGCATGAAGCGGGACCAGGATACGGCGGATCCCGAAGGCCAGGCGCGCTTTCAGAAGGTCATGAGCCTTGAGGTGGCTGTATCCGAGAAGCTGGCCTTCCTGGAGCCCGAAATCCTGACCATCAGCGAGGAGACGCTGGCTTCCTTCTATGAGGCTGAGCCGAGCCTTCGCTTCTATGAGGTCACCATCCGCGAGATCATGCGCCAGCGGGAGCACTCCCTGAGCCCGGAAATGGAGAAGCTCCTGGCCTCCGCCGGTGAGATGGCCATGGCGCCCTACAATGGATTCTCCATGCTGGTGGACGCGGACCTTCGATTCCCGACCGTGGAAGGACCGGACGGCGACTTCCAGCTGTCCAACGGCCGCTTCGTGGTGACCCAGATGTCCGCCGACAGGGATTTCAGAAGGGTTTCATTTGAAAAATTCTACGATCGCTACGCAGAGTTCAAGAATACCTGGGCAGCCCTCTACGACGGCCAGGTCCGCAAGCAGATCTTCTTTGCCCGGGCCACGCAGCACCCGTCCACCTTTGCAGCTGCCGGGGTCGGCTCCGCCGT
>CAMONF010000097.1 GCA_946620335.1 uncultured Clostridia bacterium | reverse complement strand
CCGACCTTGCGCACATTGGTGGTATGGGTCTGCTGGGAACGGATGATGCCCTCGAAGGGGAAGCGGGCCGCCTCCGCGATGATCTGAAAGTTGCGGGTGATGTTGGCCGGGTCGCTCTCCCCGGTGTGCCGGAAATTCATGGCCGCCACGTCCCCGTGGCTCACGCCGCCGAGCCGGGTCGTGTATGCATTTACCAGCCAGCCAATCTCGTCCAAAGCCGGAAATGAAAGCCATACCACGCTGCCCGGTGCCTCATGGACCGCCATCCGCGGCGCCTTTGGATCATGCCAGATAAAATCCATAATCTGCTCCTTTTATCCACAGTAAGGGAAGGCATTCCGGACCAGCTCGATCTTATCCGGTGAAATGCCCACCACGTCGAACCGGCAGGGCGTGCTATCGGGCAGGCGGTGCCGGACCATATAGTAGAGGGCCACCCGGGAGATCACATGCTGTTTACGGCGCGTAACCGCCTCCAGCGGCGACCCGATTCCCTCTCCCTTCCTGTATTTGACCTCCACGAAGACCAGATAGCGGCCTTCGCGGGCAATGATGTCGATCTCGCCCGACCGGCAGCGAAAATTCAATTCCAGAATCTCGTAGCCCTGGGCGGTCAGATAGTCGGCCGCCAGCTTCTCATAGCCGTCGCCGACCCGCCTCATGTTCCTGGGCAAGGCCCCCTCCTTCCGTCACTTCTCTACAAAATGACCGATAAAGCTCCTCCTGTGGATGGGACAAGGCCCCATCTCCCGGAGGGCGGCAATATGGGCTGCCGTGCCGTAACCCTTGTTGGAGGCAAAGCCGTAGCCGGGATAGACCTCCTCGTACTGAGCCATCATGGCATCCCTGGTGACCTTGGCCACGATGCTGGCCGCGGCGATGGATACGCTCTTGCCGTCACCGCCTATGATGGGACACTGGGGTATGGAGACCCCGGGGATGGTCACCGCGTCGTTGAGCAGGAAGTCCGGCTGCACCGGAAGGCGGCTGATGGCCTCCCGCATGGCCTCGTAGGTGGCCTGGAGGATATTGATCTCGTCGATCCTCTCCGGTCCCCGGAGACCCACGCCGACGGCGACTGCCTCCTTGAGAATTACGTCGAAAAGCTCCTCCCGCTTTTTGGCAGTAAGTTTTTTGGAGTCGTTGAGATACAGAATGGGATGGTCGGCGGGCAAAATGACCGCGCAGGCCACCACCGGCCCAGCGAGCGGACCTCGGCCGACTTCGTCAATGCCGCAGATGGCACCCTTGTCGGCGAACCGCCGCTCATAGACCATCATCGCCTCGGTCCTGGCCAGCTCCTTCTCATACCTGACCCGGGCCTTCTCCTCCTTCTCACGCTGCTTCAGCAGCTGCTTCTCCGTCATATTACTTCCCTCACCGGATATCGTCCGGCCTCTCCAGGGAGATCCGTCCGATTTTGCCACTTCTGAACTCTTCCAGCATGACCGAGGAGACGCGACTGTAATCCACCTCGCCTCCCTTTTTCAGGCACCCGCGCTTTACCCCGACCGCTTCCATAATGGCGGGCCCGGCCAGGGCTTCATCGATGCCGAACCGGTCTGCCAGAAGGCCGGGATAAGCCGCCTTGAGCCTTTCAATCAGGGTCAGCGTCAGCTCATCCTCATTTAAAATAAGATCATTGATGGAGCCGATCAGGGCGATATTCTCGCCCACCCGCTCGTCCTCGAACTTTGGCCAGAGAAGACCGGGGGTGTCAAGAAGCTCCACTTTATCGTTCATCCGGATCCACTGCTTGCCTCTGGTGACGCCGGGCTTGTTGCCGGTCTTGGCCAGGGACTTGCCGGAGAAGGAATTGATGAACGTGGACTTGCCCACGTTGGGAATGCCGGCCACCATGGCCCGAATGGGCCGCGGCTTCATGCCCCTCGCCTTATCCCTCTCGATCTTGGCGCTGCAGGCCCTCATCACCGCGGGCATGATGGACTTGGCCATGCCCCGGGCGCGGGTGTCCATGACCACGGTCTCAAGGCCCTTTTCCCGGTAATAGTCCTGCCAGAGCCGGTTGGCCCGTTCATCCGCCAGGTCAGCCTTGCTCAGGATGAGGAGCCTGGCCTTGCCGTTCCCCAGCTTTTCGATGTCCGGATTCCGCCCGGACTCGGGGATTCTCGCGTCCGTCAGCTCAATGATCAGGTCGATCAGCTTTATATTGTCCTGCATCATGCGAACTGTCTTCGTCATGTGCCCCGGATACCACTGTATGTTCACATTTTCCTCACTTTACTAAGCCGAATTCCGAGAAGGGCGAGGAGATCAGCCAGACCTTGCCGATGATATAGCCCTTCTGAATGTTGCCGACGTCCGCGAACCGGCTGTCCTCGCTCATATTGCGGTTGTCGCCCAGGACGAAGTACTCGCCGTCCTTCACGGTCACGCCCTCCTCGGCCAGGCCGGGGTTGTTGATGCCCGGCAGGTCAGTGTCCTCAAAGTAGGTCTTGCCGTTGATCAGGATCAGGCCGTCGCGGATCTGGATTTTTTCGCCGGGCAGGCCGATGACTCTTTTCACGTGGACGGAGGCGTCCGTCTTGTCGTTGGTCCTGTAGGCGATCAGGTCACCGCGCTTCACGCCGGAGACCGTATAGGCGATCCGGTTGATGAGGACTGTCTCACCGGCCACCACCGTGGGATCCATGGAGTTCTCCTGGATGGTCACGCCGCTGCAGAAAGCGAAGGCGAACAGGGCCGCCAGGACCAGGGTGACAAAAATTTCCACGACCCAGGTCGTGATGACGCCGGACTTGCGGCCGTACCAGTTGGTCCGGCGGACTTTGGTGCTCACAGGTTTTGATTTCATTTTCTTCACCGAACAGGTCACCGGCCAGGGTCGGCGGCCTCAGAAAATAAAGACAATATTGCTCAATACCACAGGGCAAAGCGGCTGCCGCCTGCGCTCATCCGAAGCGCCGTGAAGAACGCCGTCCTGCCATCTAAAGCGGGATATAGTAACAGCCGGGTGAAAAATCCACCCGGCTGCGCAGCTGTGTTCAGCGAATAACTTCCTTGACCTTGGCCCTCTTGCCTGTGCGCTCTCTGAGATAGAAGAGCTTGGCGCGTCTGACCTTACCATGACGAACAACTTCGATCTTGTCAACGTTGGGGCTGTGAAGCGGCCATGTCTTCTCAACGCCGACGCCGTTAGAGTTCTTGCGAACGGTGAAGGTCTCACGGGTGCTGCCGCCCTGTCTCTTGATGACGACGCCTTCGAAGATCTGAATTCTCTCGCGGTTACCTTCCTTGATCTTGCCGTGCACGCGGACGGTATCGCCTACGCGGAAATCAGCAATCTCGTTCTTGAGCTGCTCGCTCTCGATCTGCTTAATAATGTCACTCATTTCTCTGTTTCTCCTTTATATTTTGGATGTTCTTAAATACCGTGACAGTATCAGAGGACCATCTTTTTAATTTATCCTGCCAACGCCCGCCCCCGGGCGTGGCAACTCATACAGTATACTAGACACTGCCTGAATTTTCAAGATATTTTTCTATGAATTTTCTTTCCTTGGGGCTTATGTGCGCCGTGGCCAGCAGGTCCGGCCGCCTTGTGGCGGTGCGGATCAGCGACTGCTCCCTGCGCCAGGCATCCACCTTGGCGTGGTCGCCGGAAAGAAGGATCGGAGGCACGCGCCTGCCGTTCCACACCTCCGGGCGGGAGTACTGGGGGCCCTCCAGAAGGCCGCCGCCGAAGGAATCGTCCTCGGCCGAATCCTCGTTGTGAAGAACGCCGGGAATCATTCTGGAGATGGCATCGATCATGAGCATGGCCGGCATCTCGCCGCCGGTCACCACGAAGTCGCCGATGGAATACTCGTCAGTGACGATCTCCTCGATGACCCGTTCGTCGATGCCCTCATAGTGGCCGCACAGGAAGACCAGGCCGGGTTCGATGGCCAGCTCCCGCGCTGCCTGCTGGTTAAAGACCTTCCCCTGGGGTGTCAGGAAAATGACCCTCGGCTTGTAGGGCAGGTCCTTCGTCACATCCACATAGCAGTCATAGATGGGCTGGGCCTGCATCACCATGCCCGCGCCGCCGCCATAGGGATAGTCATCGGTCTTTCCGTGCTTGGAGAGGGTGTAATCCCTGATCTGCACAGCATTCAGATGGATGATGCCCTCCTCGATGGCCCGGCCGATGATGCTGTTTTCAAGTCCCTGCCGGACCATATCCGGGAACAGGGTCAGTACATGAAAATCCAAATGAGCCTCCCATATGCCCGCCCTGCCCGGTCAGATCTCGGGCAGCAGGTGGACTACGATTCTATTCTGTTCCGGCTCAATGGCCAGAACACATTCATAGGTGACCGGAATCAGGACTTCGCCGCCGGCGTCTTTCTTCACGACATAGACGTCGTTGGCCCCTGTCTGCATGACATCATCCAGTACACCCAGACGGCTGCCGTCCTCCAGATAGACGACGCAGCCGATCAGGTCGCCGATGAAATATTCGCCCTCCTCGAGGGGGACCGCCTCCTCCCGGGGCACCCACAGCGGGGTCCCCTTGAGGCGTTCCACATCCTCGATCCGGTCCAGGCCCTTCAGCTTTAAGATGGGCCTGCCCTTGAAGAATTTTACGTATTCGACGTCGAAGGAGATATATTCACTGCCCCGGGAAATGAGAACACGCGCAAGATCTGCGAACCTCCCCACATCATCCGTGGTCGGGTAAACGTATACCTCTCCCTTGAGGCCGTGCGTAGACGAGATCGCTCCTACCTGAATTTTATCCAGCATTGTTTTCTACCGTCACTGCATGATCTCGACAGTGACCTTCTTGTCTGCCTTGGTCGATGCCGCTTTCACGACAGAACGGATTGCCTTGGCGATCCGGCCCTGACGGCCGATGACTTTGCCCATGTCCGAGGCTGCGACGCGCAGCTCGATGACAGTGGCATCCTCCTCTTCCTTCTCAGTGACAACGACTTCATCGGGATGATCGACCAGAGCTTTGGCAATGACTTCTACTAACTCTCTCATCTGATCCTCCTTACCAGATCCGGAAAAAGGCTTTATTTTGTGATTCCGGCGATCTTGAGGAGCTTGGCGACCTCTTCTGTCGGCTGAGCGCCGTTGGCGAGCCACTTCTTGGCAGCTTCCTCGTCGAGCTTGTAAACGCTGGGATCCTTGGTGGGATCATAGTAACCCAGCTCCTCGATGAATCTGCCATCGCGCGGAGAACGGGAATCGGCAACCACGATTCTGTAGAAAGGTGCCTTCTTCTGTCCCATTCTTCTTAATCTGATCTTGACCATTGTTTTTTCCTCCTGAAAATAAATTAAATAATATATAAGTAAGAAGAGCCTTTCGTCATACCAGACGGATGATCTTCATACAACCTTGTTCACCGGAAGGCGCCCATCAGAACAAGCCCTTCAGTCCTCCGAACCCACCGAAGCCGCGGCGGGCCTTTTTGCCCATGCCGGGCATATTCTTCATCATCTTCCTGGCCTGCTCGAACTGCTTGACCAGGCGGTTGACCTCTCCGATGCTGACTCCGGCGCCCTTGGCGATTCGCTGCTTTCTGGAGAGGTTCAGCAGATCCGGATTGCTCCGCTCGGCGGGCGTCATGGCCAGGACGATGGCCTCGGTCCGCTTCATCTGCTTTTCGTCCACCATGCCCATGACCTCGTCGGTCTTCTTGCCGCTCATGCCGGGCAGCATGGACAGAACACTCTCGATGCCGCCCATGTTCCGCATCTGCTCAAGGCTGGTCAGGTAGTCGTTGAAATCGAAGGATGCCTTGCGGAGCTTGTCCTGCATGGCATTGGCCTTCTCTTCGTCAATGTTGGCCTGGACCTTCTCGATGAGGCTCATGACGTCGCCCATGCCCAGGATCCGGTTCGCCATGCGGTCCGGATAAAAGAGCTCCAGGTCCGAAAGCTTTTCGCCCATGCCCACATAGAGCAGAGGCTTACCTGTAACGGCTTTGAT
>CAMONF010000096.1 GCA_946620335.1 uncultured Clostridia bacterium | reverse complement strand
GAATGAGGGACGGTTCCTTTTCCCACTTTTCATTTTATGAAAAGTGGGAAAAGGAACCGTCCCTCATTCCCATTTTCCCCAGTAGACGTCAGGCGTCCCTCTATGGTATAGTCAAACGGACCAAATACTTGAATGAATGACACTGACGGCGCCGGAGGTGCGTATGGCTTACATTTCCCTGAAGGACGTTACCAAAATCTATAAGATGGGCGAGGTCGAGATCCGGGCCTGCGACGGCATCACCTTCGACATCGAGAAGGGGGAGTTCGTGATCATCGTCGGACCCTCGGGTGCCGGCAAGACCACGGTGCTCAATATTCTCGGCGGGATGGATACCCTCACTACGGGGGAAATCGTCGTGGACGGGCAGACGGTGAGCCGGCTTTCGGGCCGGAAGCTCATCGGCTACCGGCGGGAGGACGTGGGTTTCGTTTTCCAGTTCTACAACCTCATGCAGAATCTGACGGCCCTGGAGAACGTGGAGCTGGCTATGCAGATCTGCCGCAATCCCATGGATCCGGAGATGGTGCTCCGGGAGGTGGGGCTTGAGAAGCGGCGGGACAATTTTCCGGCCCAGCTCTCGGGCGGCGAACAGCAGCGTGTAGCCATCGCCCGTGCCCTGGCCAAAAACCCAAAGCTTCTCCTCTGCGACGAGCCGACCGGCGCGCTGGATTATGTGACCGGCAAGCAGATCCTGAAGCTCCTTCAGGATATGTGTCGGCAGAAGGGGATGACGGTGGTCGTCATCACCCACAACTCCGCCCTGACGCCTATGGCGGACCGGGTCATCCGGATCAGGAACGGGCGCGTGGCGGGGATGGAGACCAACCCGTCGCCAATCCCTGTGGAAGAAATTGAGTGGTAAGACATCGGGTGAAGCCGGACGGACCGGATCAGGAAGGGACGCGTGGTGGAAATGGAGACCACCCCATTGCCGGTACCTGTGGAGGAATACTAGTGGTAAGACATCGGCGTAAGCCGAGCGGACCTGTGACAGACGGAAAGACTGACCTGCAGACAGGAGAGCGGTGCGAGTGAAGAAAAATGCTGTCCTAAAGGACTTTTTTCGGGAGATAAACAGAAATAAGGGGCGGTTTTTGTCCATTTTCTTCATAGTCATGCTCGGCACGGCCTTTTTTGCAGGGCTTCGTTCCACCGGCTATGATATGAAGTATTCAGCGGACGCCTTCTACAAGGACACCAAGCTCATGGATATCCGCGTGATCAGCACCCTGGGGCTTACGGACACGGACCTGGCCGACATGCGGTCCGTCTCCGGCGTCGTGGAGGTGACCGGGGGCCGCACCGCGGATGTGGTGTGCTTGGACCGGGGGACTGAACTCGTCATTCGCATGGTGGGCAGGACGAAGGGCGTCAACGAGGTGGCTGTGACAGAGGGACGGGCCCCTGAGGGGGCCGGCGAGTGCCTTCTGGATGCCTACCGCATGTCGGGCCGTTTCAAGATCGGAGATACTTTTACGGTGACCGGCGGGGACGGAGCTGATATCGAGGATTCCCTGATCCGTGACAGCTTTACGGTGGTCGGCTTCGGCTACCTGCCCTACTATACCGATCTGACCCGCGGTGACAGCAGAATCGGGGACGGGTCGGTGGACGCGTTTGCCGTCATTTCCCCGGATGTCTTTGCCTCCGACGTCTACACGGAGGCCTACGTGACGGTGCTGAACGCTGACGAGACCATGTCCCTCAGCGACGAGTATAAGACTTTGATTGAATCCGTCTCCGACGGGCTTGAAGTGGTCTCCGAGGAGGCACGGGCCCGGCGCTATGAGGAGGTGGTCAGCGAGGCCAATGACGCCATCGCGGACGCCAAAGCCTCCATCGAGGAGGGCGAGAAGGAGCTGGCCGACGCGGCCCTGGCCCTTGAGGACGGGCGGAAGGAAATCGCCGACGCCGAGGCGGAGATCGCGGAAAATGAAGACAAGCTCTCCGAGGGCCGCAAGGAATACGAGGAGGGCCGCAGGGAGTACGAGGACGGCAAAAAACAGCTGGAGGACGGCAGACAGGCTTTGGCGGACGGCGAATCCGAGCTCGCCGCCGCCCAGGCCGAACTGGCCTCCGGCAAGGCCCAGTACGCCTCGGGCCTGGCCGAGTACGAGGCCGGCAAGGCAGTGCTGGAGGCATCCCAGAGCAAATATGAAGAAGGATACGCCGCCTACGAGGCGGGACTCGAGACGGTGCGCTCCCTGGAGAGTGCTGTGAGCGAGGCCCGTTCGACCTATGAGGCGGACCATACCGCCTATGAAAGTGACCTGGCCGCCTATGAGGCAGACCAGGCCGATTATGAAGCCCGGGTGGCAGACCTCAAGGCTGCCGCCGAAGCACCCGATGTGGACCAGGCGGAAATTTCAAGGACCTACTATGTCCTGATGGGGGAGAAAGCGGCGCTACAGTCACGAAAGAGTGCTCTGGACATCCGGAATGCCGGACTTACCTCCTCGAGTCAGGCCATTTCCCTGTTGGAGGGCCAGCTGGCCCAGGCCAGGGAGGAGACGGATGCCGTGGGAGCGCAGCTGGCGGATGCCAAGGCGGCGCTGGACGCCGGCTGGGCAGAGCTTGAAGCGGGTAAAGCTGAGCTGGACGCCGCGGCGGCCCAGATCGCAGCCGGTGAGGCCCAGATCGCTGCCGGCCAGGCGGAAATCGATGCCAACAGGTCCCGGCTG
>CAMONF010000095.1 GCA_946620335.1 uncultured Clostridia bacterium | reverse complement strand
ATCCGGCCGCCCAGATCCACCATGATGGACTCCAGCATCTTGCCCCGGGTGTTGAAGATCTCGTCACGCTCCGGCAGCGGCATGGTATAGCCCGCCGCCCCGAGCCCGGTGGGGATGATGGAGACAGAATAGACCGGTCCCACATGGGGCAGGACATGGAACAAAATGGCATGGCCCGACTCATGGTAGGCCGTAATTTCCTTGTCCTTTCTGGACATGACCTTGCTGCGCTTTTCGGCACCGATGCCCACCTTGACGAAGGCGTTCTTGATGTCCTCCTGTCTGAGGTAGCCTCTCCGCTCCTTGGCAGCCACGATGGCCGCCTCGTTGAGCAGGTTCTCCAGGTCGGCTCCGGAGAAACCGGCCGTCGTCTGGGCGATCTCCTTAAGGTCCACATCGTCGCCCAGTGGCTTGTTGGCTGCATGGACCTTGAGGATCTCCTCGCGGCCCTTCACGTCGGGCATTCCCACCGCCACCTTGCGGTCAAAGCGGCCGGGGCGCAGGATGGCCGGATCCAGAATATCCACGCGGTTGGTGGCCGCCAGGACGATGATTCCCTCGTTCACGCCGAACCCGTCCATCTCCACCAGGAGCTGGTTCAGGGTCTGCTCGCGCTCGTCATGGCCGCCGCCGAGACCCGCGCCGCGGCGTCTGGCCACCGCGTCGATCTCGTCGATAAAGACAATGCAGGGATGGTTGCGCTTGGCATCCTCAAAGAGGTCACGGACACGGGAGGCGCCGACGCCGACGAACATTTCCACGAAGTCCGAGCCGGAGATGGAGAAGAAAGGCACGCCGGCCTCGCCGGCCACCGCCTTGGCGATCAACGTCTTACCAGTACCTGGAGGGCCCACGAGAATGACACCCTTGGGGATGCGGGCGCCCACCGAGGTGTAGCGGACCGGATCCTTCAGGAAATCCACGATTTCCTCCAGGTCCTGCTTCTCCTCCACCAGTCCCGCCACGTCGTCGAAGGTGACGGTCTGGTCCTTGGCCGTGGTCATCCTGGCCCGGCTCTTGCCGAAATTCAGCATCTGGGAGTTGCTCCCGCCTGCCTGCCGGTTCATGAGCAGGAAGAAGAAGATAATGATGGCGACGCCGAGGAGCACCGGCACAAAGGTGCTCATGAAGGCGCTGGACTTGGGCACCGCCTCCACGTGGAAGGGCACGTCATCGTACTGATCCTGGAGCAGCGCCCGGATCTCATCCACGTCCGTGACGTAGAAGCCGACCACCGTCCCGTCCTTGAGGCGTGCGATGACCTGGCCGGTAGCGCCGTAGCCGTCCGGCTTGATGGTCACTTCCGTCACCTGATCCTTCTTCAGGGCCTTCTCGAATTCCGTATAGCTGAAGGCCTGGGTCGAGGTCCCCCTGGCGGCGATGACATAATAGGCCCCCGCCATGATGAGCACGATCATAAAATAGATTAATAGGCTTCTGCCTGGTCTGTTATTCACTTCCACTTAGTCCTCTGTCAGTTCAACAACGCCGATATAGGGCAGGTTCCGGTACTTCTGCTTGTAGTCCATGCCGCAGCCGACCACGAACTTGTCCTCGATCTCAAAGGCCACGTAGTCAACCTTCACGTCCCGCTCGCGCCTGTCCGGCTTGTCCAGAAGGGTGCAGAGCCTGAGAGAAGCCGGCTTTCTGCCCCGCATGATGTCCATGAGATAGTAGAGGGTCCGGCCGGAGTCGATGATGTCCTCCACGATCAGAACGTCCTTGCCCTCAAGAGGCTGGTCCAGGTCCTTGACGATCCTGACGACGCCCGAGGACTTGGTGTCATCGCCGTAGCTGGAGACGGACATGAAGTCCAGCTCCACCGGCACGTCCTCCGGGATCCGCTTGGAAAGCTCAGACATGAAATAATAGCCGCCCTTCAGCACACAGATCATGCGGATTGTCTTGCCTGCATAGTCGCGCCCGATCTGCTCCGCCAGACATTTGACCCTCTCGGTAATCTCCTGCTCTGAAATCATAACGCTGATTTTTTCACTCATTTTCTACCCCCTGGCCGGCATCGCCTGTGCCGGCTTTCTCTGCCTTCACGATCAGTATACGGCGCGTCCCGGCCCCGATCCGCCGGCCTTCGCCCGACCGGACCCCGACTGCCCAGAGAATATCGCTGTCATCCGCTATGAGCGGCACCCTGTCCCTTGTCTCCCGGGGCAGCTTCCGGTCCGTAAAAAGATCGGAAAGCGAGCGGCGCGCACCGTTTGGATGAATGACAATAAAATCCCCTGTCCTTCGACAGCGAATTCGTGCCATACCCTTAATTTTATCATAATCGAACCATTTCGTACACTCATTTCGCCCGGGATCGGCGGCCTGTTTTTTATTTTTCTCCCATTCTTCGGGTCCGGCCAGGGCCGTCTCGAAGACCCAGTCGCCAAAAACAGTCCGGCCCGGGACGGCCAGAACGACTTCCTGCGGAGCCTGGCTCTCTTCCGGCTTGTAAATGAGAACACCCTCGGGCGTCCTGCGCGCCTGAAGGCTGCCGGGCAGGTCGGCCATCCGGCCGGTCCGCCCTCGGAAGAGGTCAGCAACGGCCTCCGTATGCCGGGCCGTCAGGTCCTTCTCCCCGCCCCGGCACTGAGCCAGTGCCAGTCGGACCACGCCCTTCACGATAATGGGCGGCTCCTGATCGGCCAGGTCGGAGGAGAGGAGCACACGTCCTTCCGCAAAGGTTCCATAGCGCTCGCAGCGGTCCCGGAACACGCCGGATAGATAGTCCCAGGCTTCGGCCGCGGTTTCGGCGGCCTGCGCCATGTGCCGGGAAGCCTGGCTGTTCACCCCGTCCCGCAGGGCGGGAATGATGGAGAGCCGCAGGCGGTTCCGGCTGTAGTCCATCTCCTCATTGGTCGAATCTTCGCACCAGGTAAGCCCCTGCTCCCGCAAGTAGCCCGTAATCTCCTCCCGGGAGACGCATAGAAGCGGCCGGATATAAGGTCCGCTGACAGGGCGGATGGAGCCGAGGCCAGCCAGTCCAGTCCCCCTCGCAAGATTGAAGAGGAGGGTCTCGGCCCTGTCATCCATGTGATGGGCCAGGGCGATGCGGTCAGCCCCCCACTCCATTCCGATCTCTTCAAAGATCTGCCGCCGGACGAGCCGGCCGGCCTCTTCCAGGCCCAGCCCGGCCTCCGCCGCCAGCGTCGGAATATCGGCGTGGACGACGCGGCACGGCACCCCCGTCTCGGCACAGAGTTTTTCCACAAAAGAGGCGTCCCGCAGGGCCTCCTCTCCACGGATGCCGTGTTCCACGTGGACAGCCATGAAGGTGAAGGAGAGCTCCGCCGACAGGGCCCGCAGCACATGGAAGAGGCAGACTGAGTCCGCGCCTCCGGAGACGCCCGCCACCACCCGTGCGCCGGGCGCGATCATTCCATTGTCCTTCATATAGGCCCTGATTTTGTCCAGCAATCCTGCTTCCTCTCTCCGGGCAGCCTGCGGCCCGGCACGTGAAGGCGCTCAAGGTCGGCGCGTTTCCCAAGTAGCTTCCTTCGGGCGGCTTGCAGCCGGCACGTGAAACGCTCAAGGTCGGCGCGTTTCCCAAGTCCTCCTATCCGGGCGGCATCAGCCCGGACGCAAGCAAACGAAAAGAGCTGCCGCACTCGGCCGCTGTCCTGTCACCCCCTGCGGTCGCTGAAAAGACCCCTGGGAATGGCAGGGCAGGCGCCTGTCACCGGCAGCCCTGCAATATTTTGGCATTTCTAATGGCAGGCCCTCACTCGGCCCGCCTGAAAATGATGTCGCCTTCCTCTATGAGTCCCAGTCTCTCCTTGGCGGCCTGCCGCAGATAATCCTCTGACTCGTAGTAATCCTTGAGCGCACGAATACTGTCCGTGCGTTCATTTTCGAGGCGAAGTTGTTCCGTGAGCTCCAGACGCACCTCATCGTTGGCCCGGATCTCCGCCTTCAGCGACTGTCCCGCCATGAGAAGCACGACAAAGAGCACACAGACCACGAAGGTGATCGCCGCCATGGCGACCCGGTTCTCCGATGAGCGTCTTCTGCCCCCTGACCGACCACTTTTCTTTTTCCCCATACTGCATCCGATCCGATTGTTTCCGGATCCCTCCCTTATTATCTGCCCTGCCGGCAAGGCACCGACGGGCTCCCCAGCCCTGCCGCGCGCCACGCCGCCCTTCAAACAAACGGGTAGATACATCTATAGTACACCCCGGACCGGCTGCTGTAAAGTTAGAACGTCTGTTTTTTCGTATGTGTTTCCGTATTACACATACTCATACATATCTGTGGCACTTTCCTTTTTCGTCGTATCCAGGATGGCAGTGATGCGGACGCGCACCGTCTTCTCCCCGAAATGGACCTCCACCGTGTCCCCTACCTTGACGTCCTGGGATGCCTTGGCGACCTTGTCGTTGACCAGGACCCGGCCGGCGTCGCAGGCTTCGTTGGCGATGGTGCGCCGCTTGATAATCCGGGATACCTTGAGATATTTGTCCAGCCTCATGGTCTTCTCCTTTTCCCTGTTTTCAAAGAAAACTGGGAATCAGGAACGGTTCCTTTTCCCTGTTTTCGAAGAAAACTGGGAATCAGGGACGGTTCCTTTTCCCTGTTTTCGAAGAAAGCTGGGAATCAGGGACGGTTCCTTTTCCCTGTTTTCGAAGAAAACTGGGAAAAGGAACCGTCCCTGATTCCCACTATTTCACAATCCCATTCAACATCACTTCTCGTTGAGCGCGTCCTTCAGAGCCCTGCCGGCCTTAAAGCGGGGAGCCTTGGAGGCGTCGATCTCAATGGCCTCACCGGTGTGGGGGTTCCTGCCCTCGCGTGCTGCTCTCTCAGAGACCTCAAAGGTGCCGAAGCCCACGATCTGGACCTTGCCGCCCTTCTTGAGCTCTTCCGTAACAGTGTTGACAAAAGCCTTGACAGCCGCTTCCGAATCCTTCCTGGAAAGACCGGTCTGGACGGAAATCGCTGTGATCAGGTCTGCTTTATTCATATTGCTCCTCCTTGTATTTTCCGGAGTTTTCTTCTCCTTGGTCAATCTTATTATTTATATCTTATTTGCCTGTCCCTGTCAAGGAAGAAAGGCGCGATAATTGTGATATTCACTGCTCTTTTTACCAGTGAAGGCGATGGAGCTCGCCTTGGGTGACAAGGCCCGGAAATCCGTTCTGGCGCAGGGCCTCGTAGAGAACGATGGCCACGGAATTGGCCAGATTGAGGGACCTCTCCCCTTCCAGCATGGGAATCCGGATGCAGTCGTCCGGGTGGGCGGCCAGGATCTCCTCCGGTATTCCGGCGCTCTCCTTGCCGAACATAATGAAGTCATCCGGACCGATGGATACGTCGGCGTAGGTCTGGCGGGCCTTGGTGGTGGCATACCATATTTTCCGCCCCTCATGCCGGGAAATGAAATCCTCGTAGTTGATATAGCGCGACACAGAAAGCCGCGGCCAGTAATCCATCCCTGCCCTCTTCAGATTCTTCTCCGTCAGCTGAAAGCCCAGGGGATCGATCAGGTGGAGGGAAGCCCCCGTGGCAACGCAGGTCCGGCCAATGTTGCCGGTGTTGGAGGGGATTTCCGGCTGGTGCAGTACAATTCCAATCATCGTCTTTTCGTCTCCGTGTAATTGGCAACCATGTTCATGAGCCGGTCTTTTGTGTTCATTTTCGGATTCTTGAGGACAGCCCGGAGAGCGGCCTCCAGGGCATCGCCGATCATGGGGCCGCTGAAACCGGCCTCCGCCAGGTCCCGGCCGTTGATGGCCAGGTCCTTCAGGCTCAGGCAGTCGCCTTCCGCCAGGATTTCACGGTAGAGCTCCTCTGTCCGGTAGATCCGGTCAAAGCCGGCCTGGTAGCCGTAGGCCGCCTCGCCCTTGCCCCAGGTGTCGGCCCGCTGCACCTTCAGATAGTCCTCGAAGAGGTCCTCTCCCACCCGGTAAATGACTTTCCGCACGCTGGCCTTGGTCAGCGCCGGCCTGTAATCGTGGCACCTGACCAGCCGCGTGACGCGGCGGATGGTGGCATTGTCCAGCTTTAGGCGCCGCATGATATCGTAGGCGATCCCTTCGCTGATGGCGGCATGGCCCACGAAGTGGTCCCGGCCGTTCCCGTCAATGGTCCTGGCAGCAGGCTTGCCCAGGTCATGGAAGAGCATGGTCAGCCGCAGGCACTTGTCGGCCGGTATGTGCTCCATGGTCCGCACCGTGTGTTCCCCCACGTTATAGCAGTGGTAGGGCGTATGCTGGGGCGTCTCCATGCAGCGGTCGAACTCAGGCAGGACCACCGCAGTGATGCCCAGCTCATAGGCGGTCCTGATCCTCCCCGGGTGCGGGGAAGTGATGGTCTTGAGCAGCTCCGCGGCGATGCGCTCCGCGCTGATCTTGACCAGGTCCGGGGCATGGCGCCGCACGGATGCGGCCGTCTCCGGCTCGATCTCATAGCCCAGCTGGGCCGCAAAGCGGACAGCCCGCATGATCCGGAGCACGTCCTCCGAGAAACGGGCATCCGGATCGCCGACACAGCGGATCAGCCCCTTTTCCATGTCCGCAAGGCCTCCGAAAAGGTCCACGACCCCCGTCTCCTCGCTGTAAGCCATGGCGTTGATGGTGAAATCCCGGCGCAGGAGGTCCTCCGAGAGAGAGGGGGTGAAGACGACCGCGTCCGGATGCCGGCCGTCACTGTATGTGCCGTCCAGGCGGTAGGTGGTCACCTCAAAGCCCTCCCCGCCCAGCATCACCGTCACCGTGCCGTGCTGGATTCCGGTATCGATGGTCTTCCTGAAGCAGGCCTTGACCTGGTCGGGCCTTGCGGAAGTCGTGATATCCCAGTCCTTGGGTTCCCGGCCCAGGAGGGAATCCCGGACACAGCCGCCGACCGCGTAGGCCTCATAGCCCGCTGCCCGCAGGGTCCCTAAAATCTCCCTCACTTTGTCAGGCAGGGCAATATATATCTTTTCCATATGCTCCCCCTTCTTTACGGTACCCGTTCACTTTACTGCTTGCTGCCGGATGGGGAAATGAAAACATCCCCCTGTCCAATCTGTGATCTGCCCCCGGCCTTCTGCCGCGCATTCATCTACTCGAAGCTCTGCCTGTGCAGGCATGTCTCATTTCTAAGCGCAGCGTTGCAAAAGGGAGAGGCCACGTCCTGCGGGCCCCTCCCTGAAATGCGCTCAGCAACCGGTCAAATCAATAAGCCTTGCCCCAGTATACCAGCTTCTTAGCCTTCCTGCCGCAGCAGACGCAGACAGCATCCTCCGGCGCCTCGGACCCGTTCATGGGCATGCAGCGGGAGGTGACGGACAGGTCAGCCTTGATTTTGTCCTCGCAGGCCACATCTCCGCACCAGTAGGCCTTGATGAAGCCGGGCTTTGTCCTGGAAATCTCGGCGAAGGACTCGTAGTCCGCGGCCTCATAGGTGTGGGCCTCACGGAAGGCCAGGGCGCGCTCGTACATATCCTTCTGCTCCTGCTCAAGGAGAGCTGCGGCGGCCTGGGCCGCATCCTCGATCCGGACCTCCGTCTTCTCGCGGTTGTCGCGGCGGACCAGAACGCAGACATCGTTCTCGATGTCCTTGGGTCCGATCTCTATTCTCATGGGGAAGCCGCGCATCTCCTGGTCGGCGAACTTCCAGCCCGGAGACCGGTCTGTATCGTCGATCTTCACGCGGATGCCCGCTGCCTTCAGGGCGGCGGCGATCTCCTCCGCCTTCTCCATGACGCCTTCCGCCTTCTGACGGATGGGCACGATGACGCACTGGGTCGGAGCCACCTTGGGCGGCAGGACCAGACCGGAGTCGTCGCCGTGGACCATGATGATGGCGCCGATCAGGCGTGTGGTCATACCCCAGGAAGTCTGGTGGACGTACTGGAGTGTGTTGTCCTTCGCTGTGTACTGGATGCCGAAGGCCCTGGCGAAGCCGTCGCCGAAGTTGTGGCTGGTGCCGGACTGAAGGGCCTGGCCGTCATGCATGAGGGCCTCGATGGTGTAGGTAGCCTCAGCGCCCGCGAACTTCTCCTTGTCGGTCTTGCGGCCGCGGACCACCGGGATCGCCAGGAAGTCCTCAAGGAAATCGGCGTAGAGGTGGAGCATCTGGATAGTGCGCTCCTGAGCCTCCTCAGCCGTGGCATGGGCGGTATGTCCTTCCTGCCACAAGAACTCCCTGGAGCGGAGGAAGGGGCGGGTCGTCTTCTCCCAACGGACGACGGAGCACCACTGGTTGTAGACCTTGGGAAGGTCCCTGTAAGAGTGAATATCCTTCTGGTAGAGGTCACAGAACAGGGTCTCCGAGGTCGGCCGCACGCACATGCGCTCCTGGAGCTGGGTGAGCCCGCCCATGGTGACCCAGGCGACCTCCGGCGCGAAGCCTTCTACATGGTCCTTCTCCTTCTCGAGCAGGCTCTCGGGAATGAACATGGGCAGATATACGTTCTCAACGCCCGTCTCCTTGAAGCGGCGGTCCAGCTCGTTGCGGATGTTCTCCCAAATCGCATAGCCCGCGGGCTTGAAGACCATGCATCCCTTGACGGAGGTATAGCCTGTCAGCTCAGCCTTTTTGACCACGTCGGTGTACCACTGGGCAAAATCCACGTCCCGTGATGTGATCGACTCTACTAGTTTCTTGTCCTGTGCCATTTTATATGTTCCTCACTAAATCTGATCCCGCTCTCCCGGAAATGAAGACCCGGCCCGGCCGGGCCTCCGCCTCACAGGATGAGCTTCATTTCACGGTTAGACCGTGTGTATTTGTAGTAACGGACGCCGGCCGCGTCGAACATGCGCTTGGAGGCGATGACCGAAGGGGTGTTGGCGTATTTGTCTGAGTCATAGACGACCGTGCGGATGCCGGCCTGGATGATGGCCTTGGCGCACTCGTTGCAGGGGAAGAGGGAGACGTAAAGCTTGGCGCCCTCCAGTGAGCCGCCCCGGTAATTGAGGATGGCGTTCATTTCCCCGTGTGTTGAATAAAAGTACTTGGTCTGGGTCGGGTCGTCCCCCTCCCGCGCCCAGGGGAACTCGTCGTCGGAGCACCCCTTGGGGAAGCCGTTGTAGCCCATGGAGAGGATCTTGTTGTCACCGCTCACAATGCAGGCGCCGACCTGGGTGTTGGGGTCCTTGGAGCGCTTGGCGCTCAGGAAGGCGACGCCCATAAAGTATTCGTCCCATGTCAGGTAGTCCGCTCGTTTCTCAGTCATCCGAACCTCCTTTCCGGCTGCCCAGCCGTCCAAAGCCTCTTAATTACTTTGTGCCGAAGATGCGGTCGCCGGCATCGCCCAGGCCCGGAACGATGTAGCCGATCTCGTTGAGGTGGTCGTCCAGGGCGCCGACGAAAATGTCGACATCCGGGTGTGCCTCCTCAAGGGCCTTCAGGCCTTCCGGAGCGGCGATAATGCACAGGAAGCGGATGTTGCGGCAGCCATGCTTCTTGAGCTGGTTGATGGCGTCGACGGCGGAGCCGCCAGTGGCCAGCATGGGATCGACGACGAAGACGTCTCTCTCCTCCACGTCAGCCGGGAGCTTGCAGTAGTATTCCACCGGGGCCAGGGTCTCCGGATCGCGGTAGAGACCGATGTGGCCGACCTTGGCGGAAGGAATGAGGGTCTGGATGCCGGGGACCATGCCAAGTCCGGCACGCAGGATGGGGACCACAGCCAGCTTCTTGCCTGCCAGGCGCTTGGCGACGGTGTGTCCCATGGGTGTATCGACGGGGCAATCTTCAAGCTTCAGATCCCTGGTCGCCTCAAAGCATTCCAGCATGGCGATCTCGCCGATCATCTCTCTGAAGTCGCGGGTACCTGTGTTGATATCGCGGATGATGCCAATCTTGT
>CAMONF010000094.1 GCA_946620335.1 uncultured Clostridia bacterium | reverse complement strand
GCGTTGCCTGTGGTCAGCGGCTCCTCGATGCCGAAGTACTTGTGGAGCTCGAGGTTGGACCAGTGGTACATGGGGTTGCCGATGGCCATCTCCAGGGCCTTGGTGAACTCGAGGAACTTCTCGAAGGGCTCTGCGTCGCCGGTGACCTTGTTCTCCGGTACGCCGTTGGAGCGCATGACGCGCCACTTGTAATGGTCGCCGAAGTAGGTGCCGTCAGCGCCCTTGCCGCCGAGCCAGACTTCGGCGATGTTGTTGTAGCGGCGGTCCTCATAGATCTCGCGCGGCGGAATGTGGCAGTGGTAGTCGATGATCGGCATCTGCTCGGAGTAGGAGTGGAACAGGTGCTTGGCTGTCTCGTTTTTCAGCATGAAGTCTTTGCCCATGAACGGCTGCATGATGTGCCTCCTTATATAATAAATATGGATAGGTTAAAATACTGACTTGAAAATGTAAGTGCTTACATTTTCAAGAATAAACCACTCAGGTGAAAATGTCAAGAAAATGTTGGGAATACCTTGATTTTTCCGGAAAAATATACGGAATCAAGAGGACTATCCGGTGAGGCAGCGGCTTTGGAATCACCGCCTGGCGCCGGAAACAGGGGAAAATGAAAACACTTTCATCTTTTCAAGGCCATACGGAGGGGCTTTTCGGCCCCGGCGGACCGGCCTTTCAGGGCAGGTGCACCGGAATGGCTGCACCCGCCCTGAATCTGTCAGGCTTTGTCGAATAGATTCTTCGGGGGGGGCAGGCACGCCGGAAAGACTGCACCCACCCGGGTTTTTTCAGGTCATGTCGAAATGATTCTTCAGGGGGAAAGGCGCACATGAAAGGCTGCACCCGCCTGAAATCCGTCAGGCCTTGTCGAACTGATCCTTCAGATACGCGACGTCCCCGTCGAACCTGTCGGGGGAGGAGTTCTCCAGGAGACCGATGATCTGTGGTTTCATTTCCTTGACGTGCCTCATGAGGCAGCTGTAATCAAAGTGCCCCTCGCCGGGATGGCGGTAGAGCTGCTTCTGGCCGTCGAAGACGAAGTCCTTTAAGTGCAGGACCGAGATCCGGTCCCCGTAGAGGCGGAAGGCTTCGTCGATGATGGCCGCCTGGCCGGCCGGGTCGAACTCCACCTCGGGGGTCATGAGGTTGACGGCGTCCAGGATGACTTCCACAGCCTCGGAGTCGAGGTCCTTGAGGAGCCGGTCCATCATGTCGGGAGAGTAAATGGTGTGGTCAAAGACGCCTTCGATGCCCACCGTCACACCGAGCTGCTCCGCGGCGCGGACGATCTCCCTGAAGGAGGTGAGGACGCGCTGATAGCACTCTTCGGTCCGGGTCAGGGGCGTCACGCTCATGTCTGTGGAGAAACGGCCGGTCTCCGTTCCGACCATGTCGGCGCCGATCCGCTTTGCGTACTTAAGGTGCTCGATGAAGCGGGCGACGGCCGCCTGCCTGGCCGTCTCGTCGGGGTTCGCGGGATTGACGTAGCAGCCCAAAACTGCAATATGGATGTCCCTGGCCGCAAGCTCCCGCCGGATATAATGGCCGAAGCCCGCGCTGTAATGGCCCGGGGAGAAATCATAGTCGGATACCGATTTGCCGAAGGCCAGCTGTACGTGCTTCAGGCCGTGGCTCTCTATGCTGTCCAGGACCGTGGTCAGCGGCCCCTTGGGGCATAAGTCATGTACCCGCATGCCGTATTGGATCATATATTGCCTCCTTGAAAATAAAATCACGGCCCTGCCCGAAAGCGGCGGGCAGTCACCTGCCGTGTCCCTTCTATTATAGTTCAAAACGGACAAAAATTAAACCGGACCGGGCAAATGGGCCAAAATCGGTGGACTGTCCTTTAGGCTTGGTGCTATGATGGGAAAGACGGCGGAAAACCGTCTTTGTGATAATCATTCAGGAGGTCTATTATGAAAATAGCATTAATCAACGAGAACTCCCAGGCCGCCAAGAACAGCATGATCGAAGGCTGCCTCAAGGCTGCCGCGGAACCCCTCGGCCATGAGGTCGTGAACTATGGTATGTACGCTGCGGACGACGCCTGCCAGCTGACCTACGTCAAGGCCGGCCTGCTGGCCGCCATCCTGCTCAACTCCGGCGCTGCCGATTTCGTCGTGACCGGCTGCGGCACCGGTGAAGGCGCCATGCTGGCCTGCAACATCTACCCCGGCGTGCTCTGCGGCCACATCGAAGACATCGAGGACGCCTACATGTTCGCCCGCATCAACGACGGCAACGCCATCGCCCTTCCCTTCGCCAAGAAGTTCGGCTGGGGCGGCGAGCTGACCCTGACCTGGATGTTCGAGAAGCTCCTCGGGACCGAGTTCGGCGGGGGCTATCCGCCCGAGCGCGTGGTGCCGGAGCAGGCCAACAAGAAGATCCTGGACAGCGTCAAGGCCATCACCCACAAGGATATGCTGACCATTCTGAAGGAGATCGACCAGGATTTCCTCAGAGAGACCATTTCCGGCGAGAAGTTCGCTGACCTCTTCTACGGCAGCTGCAAGGTACCGGAGATCGCGGAGTATCTGAAGAGCTTATGATGGAAATATATGTGGATCCGGCGGCGGGGCAGACCATCGCCGGGGCGCTCATGGCCCTTCCCGAAGAGGGGAGGGCCGTGGTGCGTCTGGCCCCGGGCATTTACCGGGAAAATGTAATCATTACCCGGCCGGATACGGTCCTCATCGGCGCCGGGCAGGAGAAAACGGTCATCACAGGCTGTCTCGGCGCCAGGGAGCCCTTCGGGGACGGGACGACCCGCGGGACCTTCCGCACGCAGACGGTTTTTATCCATACCCGCGATGTCACGGTGAAGGACCTGACCATCGAGAATACTGCGGGACCAGGCCGGACAGCCGGCCAGGCCATCGCCCTGTATGCGGACGGTGACCGCCTGCTCTTTGAGCGAGTGACCCTTCGCGGTTGGCAGGACACCCTCTTTACGGGTCCTCTGCCGCCCACGGAGATCGAAAAGGGC
>CAMONF010000093.1 GCA_946620335.1 uncultured Clostridia bacterium | reverse complement strand
GCTCTATCGCCAGGGAATTCGGCAGTGGGATACTTCAGTCTCAGTCACGATGGTCGTCCGCGGCACGAAAAAGTGGGAATCAGGGACGGTTCCTTTTCCCAGTTTTCTTTGAAAACTGGGAAAAGGAACCGTCCCTGATTCCCACTTTTTCACTCGAGGTCCTCGACGTCCACGCACCGAAACCCATTCTCCATCAGAAGCTGGGCTGTCACCCCCGGTTCCTCCACCAGTTTCCCGGAAAATGACCCATCGTACCGTTGCTTCACCCCGCAACTGGGGCTCCTCGACTGGAGCACGATGAGGTCCGGCTGCCAGCGCCGGGCAATCTCCAGACACCTGGCCGCGCCTGCGCGGAAGGCGGCATCCACGTTCCGGCCGTCTTTGGTGGTGACCACGCCGTCCTTGATTTCCGAGGGGACCCGCGGGGTCGGGAGGCCGCCCATCTGCTCCGGGCAGACGGTGATGACTTCATTTTCCGACATCAGGGCAAGGACTTTTTCGTGGCGGTTGTTGCCGCCGTTGTATTTGCAGTTTTCGCCTGCCAGGCAGGCACTGATCATGATTTTCATCTGTATCTCCGTTTGTTCTGTTTTCGAACCCGGAACCGTCCCCAGTTCGAAAACAGAACCGTCCCTTTCGTTTCACTTAAGAACGCACCTGAACCGTATGACCCCATCCTTCCAGTCCGCCTCAATGGACCCTTTATACTGGTCGCAAATGCTCTCCGCGATCGACAGCCCGATCCCGTAACTGCCCTGGTGGATGTTGTGGGAGGCGTCCTCCCGGTAGAAGCGGTCGAAAAATCTCTGGTAATCGACGCCTTCCCCTGCCGCGTAGTCGTTGGAGACGATGAGCTCCAGGCTTTTTCCGCTGCGCAGCGGCGCGAGTGACACGGTGATGGTGCCGTGGTCGTCGCAGTATTTGATGGCGTTGTCGAGCAGGATGGTGGTCAGCTGGCGGATCTTGCTCTCGTCGGCCGTGATCTGCACGCCATCCGCTACATTTCTCACCAGGGTCTTCCCGGCCTGGGAGGCCACGGACTCGAAGGAGTCGATGGATTCGCCGACCAGTTTGGAAGCGTCGACCTTCGCGAGGTCTGCTTTATTTTCCTTCTCCTGGGCCCGGGTGATCATGACCAGGTTCTGGATCAGGCCGCTTAAGTGGTCCACCTGCTTTTGGGTGGACCGGGTCCACTCGGATTCGCCCTGGAGGAGCTCGATCATCTCGTTGTTGGCCCGGATGACGGCCAGCGGGGTCTTCAGCTCGTGGCTGGCGTTGGTGATGAATTCCTTCTGGCGCTGGGCGTTGTGGATCTCCGGCTCGATGGCCTTGCCGGAAAAGTGGCTGACCAGGAAGAAGGTGATGAGAAGCCCCAAAATCCAGAGGATGGCGGTCAGTGTGAGGATCCGATACTGGGTGGAAATGATAACAGATCCCTCGAGAAAGGCGATCAGCGTATCGCCGTTCTCCTGCACTGCTTTTCTGTAATAAAACCCGTGATATTCCCCGTACCGCCCGCGCGACTGCAGCAGGGTGACCGCATAGGATTCCACCAACGCAGCCTCCCGGGGATTGGAAACATTGCTCTGAATGGAAAGCTGCTTTCCGGCCGCGTCAAAGCGGAGGACGTAGCAGGCATTTTTTCCGTATTCCGGCGCGAAAATATCGGCGATGGTGAAGTCGTATTCCGCCTCCTGTTCGCCGACACCTTCCGCGCTGGTCAGCACCCGGTTCAGGACACGGTTGACTGAGAAGCGCGAGATTCCGTAGGCGAAGGCGTTGACCATCATACCGATGAAGAACATGGCCAGAAAGATGGAGACCATGGCGATCCTTATGAATTTGCTGCGAAGCTTCTGAATTTCTCTTGCGTTCATTTCTCCATCCCCGCACCGGTCTCTTCAATCAGGCGGAAGCTTCCTCCGCGGCTGCCGCTTATGGTGACGGCGGAGCCCACAGACCGCAGCTTTCCTTTCAGATAGGAAATGTAAAGCCATACCGTATCCTCCTGCGCCCCGGGCTCATTGCGCCAGACCTGGCGGATCAGAAAGCCGGTGGAGAGGTCCATGTCGGTGTTGGACATGAGGAACTTCAGGAGCTCGAATTCCCGCAGGGAGAGGCGGACGGAATTTCGGGCGCTCAACACGGGGCCTTCCGGCGCCAGGGAAATGTCCCCAAAGGTGAGAACTGCGTCGTCATAGGTGTCGTGGCGGCGAATCATGGACCGGACCCGGGCCAGGAGCTCCTTCATGGCAAATGGCTTGGGCAGGTAATCGTCCGCGCCGGCCTCAAGGCCGGCTACCCGGTCGTCCACCTCGGCTTTGGCGGTGAGGAGCAGCACCGGCGTCATGATATGGCGTTCCCGGAGCTCGGTGAGGACCTCCAGTCCGTCCTTTTTCGGCATCATGATGTCGAGAATGATGCCGTCGTAGCATTCCCGCTTCAGAAAATCAAGCGCCTCTTCCCCGTCGAAGGCGCAGTCGACGTCATATTTGTAGTATTCCAGCATGGCGGATACCGCCCGGTTCAGGTCCTTCGTGTCTTCGGCAAGCAGCAGTTTCATAAATCAGCACCGTTCCCTTCTATGATCATATCCCGCAGGGTCTGCATGGAGACGTCTGTGGATGCCAGCTCCTCCGCGCAGCGCTTCAGCTCCGATGCGATCAGGTCTATATTTCCCTGAAGATTCTTTTTGTACTTCAGATGGTGCTCGAGGGCGGCCCAGGTGTCCATGGAGATGGTCCGCAGCTGGAACTCCACGTAAAAGCCGTCCGCGGTCTTTACCACCAGGTGGTAGCTGCGGTAGCCGTTCGGCTTGGCGTGGCGGATGTAGTCCTTTTCCGTCACGATCGTAAGGTCAGGCTCGGAGGCCAGGTAGTCCCGGATCAGATAGACGTCGTTCAGAAAGGCGCAGACGATTCGGAGGCCGATGGCATCGCGGATTTCGGAGAGAGCGCTATCGGCGGTCTCCGGCAGGCCCTTCCGCCGGCATTTTTCTCGCATGCTCTCCTCCGATTTGATCCGGCCAAGGCTGTGCTCCACCGGATCCATCCCGGTGACGGCGGCCGCCTGCTGTCGGACTTTTGCGATGCGGGACTGCATATCCTCCAGGATCTCCTGCATCCGCGGCAGATTGTTACCATATATACTTCCAGACATAAAAGTTATCTCCTGCGGGGGGAACATTATGGTTCCCGGTCGATGTTGCTGATTTCTATCATACCAGAGTCCGGGGGCGGGGGGAAGAGGTGAAAGGTGGGCGGGGGGCTTTTCGAACCGGGGACAGTTCCGGGTACGACGGCGCCGAATCGTCCCCAGTACGATTTCCCCGAACGCAGAACCGTCCCTCCTTCGAAACCCAAACGGCCTCAGAATGCCATCTATCCAAGAATAATTACATATTTGCACAAAGAAGTATACAATTTACGCTTTCCTTTCTGCTATAATGACTACTAACAGGATAAAAAGGACCGGATGCCCTGAAGCTCTGTACGGACAGGACCGGCCGCCGCTCCCAAGCAACAAAGGAGGAGAAGACAAGAAAATGAAAAGAATCAACACCCAAGACCTGCAACCCTTTGAAAGCCAGCACGCGGCCATCATAAGGTCCCTCTCGCCGGAATGCATGGTCCTTCTGAAAAATGAAGGCATCCTCCCCATGGCGAAAGGCGGCAAACTGGCCCTCTACGGCAGCGGCGCCCGCGCCACCATCAAGGGCGGCACCGGCTCCGGTGACGTCAACGTCAGAAAGTTCGTCAACGTGGAGGAAGGCCTGGAAAATGCCGGCTTTGAAATCACGACCAAAGACTGGCTGGACGCCTACGACAAGGTCGTTGCGGAGAACAAGGCCGCATTTTACGGTGCGATCCGCAAGAAGGCCGACGAGGCCGGCGCCAACCCGGTCATGTTCGCCCTCGGCGCAGCCTGCCCGGAGCCGGAATATGAGTTCCCGCTGACCGGGGAGGGGGATACCGCCGTCTATGTGCTTGCCCGCATTTCCGGAGAAGGCAGCGACCGTAAGCCGGTAGCGGGTGACATCAACCTGACAGAGACAGAAATCCGCGACATCAACAAGCTGAACGCAGCTTACAAGAATTTTGTCCTGGTGCTGAACACCGGCGGCATGGTCGATCTGACACCGGTCGCGGACGCCCGGGCCATCCTGATCATGGGCCAGCTGGGCATGGCCTCCGGCGATGCCCTGGCGGATGTTCTGACCGGCGCGGCCTATCCCTCCGGCAAGCTGACCATGACTTGGGCCCCGATTGACGCCTATCCCTCCACCGAGGGCTTCGGCGATCCCAGCGACACCTACTATAAGGAAGGCATTTACGTCGGCTACCGCTATTTCGACACGGCCGGCGAGGCTCCGACCTATCCCTTCGGCTACGGCATCGGCTACACCACCTTCTCCGTCGAGTCCAAGGGCATCGCTGTCAAGGACGGCGAGATTACCGTGACGGCGCTCGTGACAAATACAGGCAAGGCCGCCGGCAAGGAAGTCGTTCAGGTCTACTACTCCGCACCGGCGGGTGAGCTCGACAAGCCCTTCCAGGAGCTGTCCGGCTACGCCAAGACCGCTGAACTCAAGGCTGGCGAATGCCAGGAGGTCTCCGTGACCTTCCCCATCAGCCAGATGGCCTCCTACTGCGAGAAGTGCGCCGCCTGGGTCCTGGAAGAGGGAACCTATTACATCCGTGTGGGCAATTGCTCCAGGAACACTGTCGTCGCCGGCGCCGTGGCGCTGACCGGCAAGGCAGTGGTCGAGAAGGATATGAACATCGGCGGCGAGAGCGGCTTCGAAGACCTGAAGCTTGCCTCGGCGGCCTGCGAGTGCGATGCGGCCGTGGAGCCCATCCAGGTGGATCCGTCCATCATCGAGACTAAGACCGTTGAATACGCTCCGCTCATGGAGGAACTGCCGGCCGGCGAGCCCTTCTCCTTCAAGAAGGTTCTCAGTGGGGAGAAGACGCTGGATGAGTTCATTTCCGGTCTCACCGACGATCAGCTGGCCTACCTCTGCATCGGCACCTACCAGGATATCGAGGGCGACATCCTCGAAGTCATTGGAAATGCAGCCAATCACGTGGCCGGCGGCGCCGGCGAGACGACCTCCCGCCTGGACGACCTCGACGTTCCTCCGCTCATCATGGCTGACGGCCCTGCGGGCCTCCGCCTCAGCAAGGAATACCACGTCAATGAGGACGGCACCTGCAAGGGCACTGCCAGCCTCGGCGGCGACATGATGCATGTATTTACCGAAGAAGAGCTTGCAGGCATGGCTGCGGCGGCCCTGGCAACGGAGGATCCGAACCAGGAGACCTTCTACCAGTACTGCTCCGCAATCCCCATCGGCACCGGCATCGCCCAGTCCTTTAACGACGACCTGGCTGCCGAGTGCGGCAGGCTTGTCGGCGAGGAGATGGAAATCTTCGGCATCGACATTTGGCTGGCTCCGGCCCTCAACATCATGCGTTCTCCGCTCTGCGGCCGCGATTTCGAGTATTTCTCCGAGGATCCGCTGGTCAGCGGCCGCATGGCTGCCGGCATCACCCGCGGCGTCCAGGCTTTCCCGGGCAGAGCGGTCACCATCAAGCATTTCGCCTGCAACAACCAGGAGACGGACCGCTACTTCTCCAACAGCCTGGTCTCTGAGCGCGCACTGCGTGAAATCTATCTGAAGGGCTTCGAGATCTGCGTCAAGGAGACCCAGCCCAAGTACATCATGACCTCCTACAACCTGATCAACGGCGAGCACGCCTGCAACATGTACGACATCAACACCAGAGCCCTCCGCGACGAGTGGGGCTTCAAGGGCGTCGTCATGACTGACTGGCTGGTCACCGGCGGCATGGGCCCCAAGGGTCCCAAGTATCCCTGCGCTTCCGCGGCCGGCAACGTCAAGGCCGGAAATGAAATCACCATGCCCGGTATCCCGTCGGACAAGGCGGACATCATGGCCGCGCTGGCGGATGAGAACCATGCTTATCATTTGACCAGAGCGCATCTGCAACTCTGCGCCAAGCGGGTGCTGGCGATGACTGTGGAGATGGTCACTGCTAAGTAAAGTAACAGAAAATGGGAATCAGGGACGGTTCCTTTTCCCACTTTTCGCTGAACGTAAGTAGGGAAAATGGGAATCAGGGACGGTTCCTTTTCCCACTTTTCGTGAAACGAAAAGTGGGAAAAGGAACCGTCCCTGATTCCCATTTTTTGCCTCACCCCCTCCGATACGCCCTCGGCGTCACCTGGTAATGCTTCCG
>CAMONF010000092.1 GCA_946620335.1 uncultured Clostridia bacterium | reverse complement strand
TGACTTATATTTATGATGTTTTGAGGCACCGGGGGAGCAGAGGATACAAATGGGCATGAGGGACGGTTCCTTTTCCCACTTTTCGGCTGGTGAATGGAAAATGGGAATGAGGGACGGTTCCTTTTCCCACTTTTCCTTGAAAAGTGGGAAAAGGAACCGTCCCTCATTCCCATTTTTTCACAGAAAGGGAGGCGAAAGCAGAAGTTGTATCCGCCAATCCACAAAAAGCCCGGGGAAGTGTTCTCATTTGACAGACTGGACATGCTGTGGGAGCGCTACCCCCAGTACCACGAAATGAAGACCTTCTCGACGATGGAGTCCCTTCTTAATGAGCACGAGTCCTGGACGAAGGACTTTGAGGACGTGAGAGAAGAGTATTACGAGCGGGAGGGAGACCGCTTTCTCATCCAGCTGTCCTGGGCGGACCTGCCCTACCGGCACGCTACCGGAGATTTGCTCAGAAAGGCAGGGGACTTCCCTGAGAATGAGTATGTGAAGGCTTTCATGGACCAGTTCCGGGACCTGGACACGGACCGGGAGGCGTATTTTCTCATACCGGAGAGCTACCTCTCCCAGTTCATCGTTGTCATGGAGGTCTGCAAGCGGGCACGGGAGCTCAGGCCGGTCAGGAATCTCTTCCCCGACGAGGAAATCGTTCATTATCTGGCGGTCTTCGACAAGGAGAACATGGACGACGTGCTTCTCATGTTCCACCTGGACACCTTCGGCGGCTACTCCCTGTACGAATACCCCCTGATCTGGTACCAGACCCACCTTTCGGAGGCGGGCGTCGTGCTCCGGTCGCCCTACCTGCCGGACAGGCTGGCCCGCTACATGGGCGGGATTCCCTACTGTTATGACCCGGTCAAGACGGTCTACGTCCGGCGGAGCGTCGACCACATCCTGGAGAGCGGCTATTTTGGCTCGGAGCTGGAATTTTTCTGGAACCTGACGCAGGTCATCATGCCCCTCTTTCAGTGGTGGTACACGGACCTGGCCCTCTACGAGGAGAAGGATGGCTTCCGGACAGACTGGCGCCTTGAGCGGACGAAAATAAGAACACGCCTCACGGCGGAGGGCGTCATCAAGCCCAAGTGGAAGCACGAGCTTTCCCTTTTCCATGCCGTGCGGGAGCTGTACCCGGACGTCCTCTACCAGTACCGGCCCGACTGGCTGGGAAGGCAGAGTCTGGACATGTATATTCCCTCCCTCCGGACGGCCATCGAATACCAGGGTATCCAGCACTATCTGCCGGTGGATTTCTTCGGCGGGGAGGAGGCCCTGGTCCAAAGGCAGGATCTGGATGCTGTGAAAAAACAGCTGTGCGGGGAGAATGAGGTCCGGCTGATTGAGTGGCCGTATAGTCTGGAGCCGACTGCGAAGAATGTGCGGAAGGTTCTGGGATGAGAAAGTGGGAATCAGGGACGGTTCCTTTTCCCAGTTTTCCTTGAAAACTGGGAAAAGGAACCGTCCCTGATTCCCACTTTGTTTCACACGTTTGCCATCCGCCAGGCGCTCGGCGAGAGGCCCACCTCCCGGCTGAAGACTGTGATGAAGTAGTTGTAATCATTGAAGCCGCACAGGGAGGCGATTTCGGCCATGGGAAGGTCCGGGCTGCCTGTCAGGAGGGTTTTGGCCCGCTCGATGCGGAGGGTCCGGATCCGCTCGGCGATGCCGCAGCCGTAGAGCTGGCGGGAGAGTTCGTAGAGCTGGGTCTTGCCGATGCCGAGGTAGTCACAGACGGAGGGCGCGCTCAGCTTTTCCGCAAAATGGGCGGAGAGGTAGGCGTCCAGCCGTACGGCCACCAGGTCTTCCTTGAGGGTAGCCATGTGCTCGAGAATCAGGTAGGAGGCCACGGCGTGGAGGATCTGGGCGGCGGAGCGGATGTAGTCCTTTTCAATCACCTCCGCGGACATGAGCGTTTCCCGGAGCCGCTCCTGGTCTACCCCCAGTTTTTCGCATTTCGCGGCTATAGTCCGCCAACCCTCCTCCCGGGAGGAATAGGAAAATACATGCCCGAAGAGCAGGTACCCAACCAGCACATCCCCTACATACAGCGGCGTCACCGCCTCGGTCAGGCCGGCGTGGCAGCGGTAAATGTGGGTGGTGTGCTTTTTTGATGCCGCCCGGCAGGCCTCCCGGTCGCAGGCCATGCAGGCGTTGTAGCCCTTGGAGGTCCGTCTGATCACGGCGCAGTAGGGCGCCACCTTTTCCGGATAGGAGACCAGCTCGGTCAGGTTCTCGTCGAAGACGGTGATCCGGATCCGGCTGATGGCGTAGAAGTCCTTCAAAAGCCCCCGCAGCTTCTCCAGGTCGAAAATGGAAATCACGACATGCTTTCCTCCTTTTCAAAAGTACTGTTTACCCAGGAAAGACCCTGCACAAAAATGCACAAATAATATCTTAATAATTTTACCATCAAAACGAACAAAATCAAAGAAAAACGGACGCTTTTCTATATAATCCAGGCATGTCGTCATTTACAATGCAATCATGAACCGGACAGAGAGACAAGACACCCGGGGAAGGAACGGTGAGAGCATGAAAAATCTGATGAGACAGGGATATATCGGAAACCCCGCCCAGCTGGTGACTGTGCGCCGCGTGACGGTCAGCGAGGGCCGGGCCAGGGGAACGGAAATCATCGAGGTGAGGACTGCCGGCGGCCTTGCGCTGGACATCCTGCCGAACGCGGGACTCGACATCGGCCAGTGCCGCTACCGGGGCGTCAACATGAGCTGGATGAGCAAGAACGGGTACGACAGCCCGGCGGCGATCAGTCCGTATGAGACCGAGTTCGTGAATACATTTCCCGGCGGGCTTCTCTACACCTGCGGGCTTCGCTCGGCGGGGCCGGCCAACCGGGACAAGGGTGAGTGGCATCCGCTCCATGGACGTTACCACAGCCTTCAGGCCGACCAGGTATGCGCGGAGATCGTGGATGACAAGGTCCTGGTCCGCGGGACGATTCGGGAGACGGCGCTTTTCGGCCACTGCCTTGAGGTGAAGCGCACCATCACGGTGCCGGCTTTCGGCAGCTCCGTGACGGTGGATGACACCGTCACCAACCAGACACCGCGGGACGAGGAAATCATGCAGATCTACCACTGCAATTTCGGCTATCCGCTGCTTTCGGAGCAGGCAAAGCTGGTGCTTCCGGAGGCGAGGGAGACAATTCCCCGCACCGAGTTCGCCAAGACCGGCCTCGGCCGCGAGTGCGAATTCGACGCGCCCATCGACAACGAGGAGGAGCGGGTCTTCTTCCAGAAGATGGAGCGGGAGTTCTGGGCCAGGGTGGAGAATCCGGCCCTCGGCGTGAACATGACCATCTCCTGGTCGGGGGACACGCTACCGATCCTCTCCCAGTGGAGGAGCATGGCCAGCGGCGATTACGTCCTGGGCCTCGAGCCGACCAACTGCTACATTTCCGGCCGGCACGACGAGCGTGAGAATGGCACGCTGCCGGTGCTGAAGGCCTTTGAGTCGGTGACGAACACCGTCACGATCGAGTTCGCGGAGGCCTGAACTCTAAGAACGCCGGCACGTCAAAAAATAAAAGCACAGCCTCAGCTGAGGCTCGAATATATTTCATCCGGTCTTCGGACAGACTTTCACAAAAAAGAAAAGCGACATACAAGGACAGAACGAAAGGAGAACAACCAAAATGGCTAAGAAAATGACCTTTGCCCTGGCTTTCTGCAACCGCGGTTTCATGCCCGGTGAACTCATTTACGGTGCTCGCGAGGATATGATCAAGGCCGTCACCGACGCCGGCTACGACTACATCGCCATGGACGCTTCCCTCACCCGCTACGGCGGCATCGAGACCCGCGACGAGGGCCTCCTCTACGCCAAGTGGCTGAGGCAGCACGAAGGCGAGTATGATGGTGTCATTTTCTCCATGCCCATCTTCGCCGACGAGAACGGCGCCATCACCGCCCTCCAGGACGCCGGCGTGCCCATCCTCATGCAGGCCTATCCGGACGAGATCGGCAAGATGGACTTCCAGCACAGGCGCGACGCCTTCTGCGGCAAGTTCTCCGTCACCGACGTCTTCACCCAGTACAACGTGCCCTTCACCGTCATGAAGCCCCACGTCGTCCATCCGCTGAGCCCCAAATTCCAGGAGAACCTCCGCGATTTCGCCGCCATCTGCCGCGTCGTGAACGGCATGAAGCGCTTCAACCTGGGCTGCATCGGCGCCCGCACCACCGCCTTCAAGACCACCCGCTTCGATGAGATCGCCATGCAGAAGCACGGCATCAACGTCGAGAGCTTCGATCTTTCCGAACTTTTCTTCAAGGTGCAGAACATGGCCGACGACGATCCGAAGGTCCTTGCCAAGAAGGAGCACCTGATGAACTACACCGACTTCAGCCGTGTTCCGGAGAAAAATAAGAACACCCTCGCCAAGGTCTCCGTCGCCATCGACGGCTACATCGAGGAGTACCACCTGGACGCCCTGGCCCTGCGCTGCTGGAATGAGATGGAGCAGGTGCTGCGCATCTGCCCCTGCGTGCTGCTGAGCGAGCTGAACGACCGGGGCATCGCGGCCTCCTGCGAGATCGACATGTGCTCTGCCATCACCATGCGGGCCATGAGTCTGGCCTCCGAGCAGCCCACCGCCGTGCTGGACTGGAACAACAACTACGGCGACGAGGAAAGCAAGGTTATTCTCTTCCACTGCGGCCCCGTGGCCCAGAGCCTGATGACCGGCAAGGGCACCGTCACCAACCACAAGATGTTCGAT
>CAMONF010000091.1 GCA_946620335.1 uncultured Clostridia bacterium | reverse complement strand
CCGCACGGTGCTTCCCGGGTTCCCCCATTTCGGCCCCCGTCAAACGGAGACCCCCGGGCCGTGTAGAGCTCCGGATGCTCCGCGCTCCAGAGCTTTGCGTCCGGGATCGCGAGCCGTACACAGTCGCCCGCGCCATCCGCTACGCAGGTGCCTACACCTTCCGCAATGCCGTCCGTCACGCAGTTACCAGCGCCTTCCATCACACATCCACACGCACCTTCCGCAGTGCCATCCGCCACGCATCCCCTTTCAAGGATCTCCACCTTCACACGTCCGCCATTGTGAGCCGTTGTCACCTCTATTTCCGCCGGGGCAATCGAGAGGGTCCTGACTCGCACACCTTCCTCCTCGATCCGGACGGCCGGCAGGACCAGGAGACTGACAGGCCTGTAGATGCCCGACCCGCTGTACCACCGGCTGTTAGGCTGCTTCGAGTTGTCGACGCGGACGAGGATTTCATTTTTCTCCCCGTAGCGGAGGGCGTCAGCCACGTCGAAGCTTCGCTCCGTGTATCCGTTTACGATCTGCCAGTTCCCGGCCCCGTTCAAGGTCACGGTGGCGTTGCGGTAGACGCCCTCGAACCGGACCAGGACCTGGCGGCCGGCCCATTCCGCGGGCACGTCGAACTCTTTTCTGTAAAGGTAGATTCCGCCCGAGAAATAAGCCCCGGCCGACCCGCTCTCGGCGTCCGCCTGCCTTGCCTCGTGGAGCATGGCGTCATGGGGCAGGGTGACGGGGATTTGCACTTCTTCTCCTTCGCGGCAGTATGTCCAGTTCCTGTTGAAATCTATGTTCAGCATGATTATTTCCTTTCGTCAGCTTGCGGTGTTCATTTACTTGAAGGCGGCAGCCCGCCCTTTGTAAAAAGAGGAACCCGTTCCCGGATTCCTCATGTACGTGCTGTGGATTTATGCGGCTTTGCCCTCCAGCCTTGCATTGTCCTTCTCCACATTGAGGAAGAAGAGGCAGACCGTGATGAGAATGGTGAGGACCAGCGGGAGCCCGCCGAAGATGAACTTGATCGCGGTCAGCACCGCGCCGCTCTGCTCGGCAGCCGTTCCGACGTAACCGACTGCGGAGAGGATCCAGCCCGTGATGGCCACACCGACACCGCCGCCGACCTTGATGCCGATGGAGGAGCAGCTGAACATCATGCCTTCATTGTGGCGGCCGGTCCTGAGGAAGGAGTTGCGGGCGACCTCCGCGACCAGGGCGTTGAGGGAGCCGATGAGGAAGGCCATGGCGATGCTTCTGGCGAAGCTGAGGACGATCAGCAGGGGCAGGTTGGCCGCGAAGGCCGCGGCGGCCACGCCGGCAGCCAGGACCGTGGTCACGACGTAGGAGACCAGGTTGACCTTGTACATGCCGAATTTCCGGACCAGCATGGGGTTGAAAATGAGACCAACCATCATGACCAGGGAGGCCATGGAGATTACGCCCATGATCTCGGTGTTGCCGATGACGTACTGGAAGTAGTAGACGTTGATGCTGGAGGCCAGGTTGTTGCTGGTGTAGAAGAGGAGATAGATGGCCAGGAGCAGCAGGTAATACTTGTTCGTGAGCAGGGTCTTGAGGGAGGTCCAGAAGGATTCCGCCTCCTTGGAGGCAGCCTCGCCGGACTTTGTCCCGGTCATTTCTTCCTCCGGGAGCTCCTTGCAGACCAGGGCGGCGAGGGAGTTGAAGACGATGAGGACAAGGGCGTAGATGATGGCGACGGTCCTCCAGCCGGCCGTGCCGCCGCCGAACCTGCCGACCAGGAGCACGGTGATGGACATGACGACCATGGCGGCCGCCGTGGCGAAGATGTAGCGGAAGGAGCCGAGGGAGACGCGCTCGGAATCATTTTTCGTGATCAGTGCGGACATGGTCGCGTAGGAAATGTTGTTGGCCGTGTAGAAGAGGGCGTTGGCGGCGGTGTAGAAGACGAAGAAGTAGGCATACTGGAAGCCGCTGCCCGCGTTCGCCGGCACCATGAACATGAGGACCATGCAGAGGGCCAGCGGGAAGGCCGAGTAGAACATCCAGGGACGGGCCTTGCCCATCCTGGAATGGGTCTTGTCGATGAGGTGGCCGAAGATGACGTCGGTGACGCCGTCCAGGCACTTGCTGACCATGATCAGGGTTCCGACGATGCCCGGGTCCATGCCGATGGCGTCGGTAAGATAGATCATGACGAAGGAAGATACCAGCATGTAGAAGAAGTTGGATGCGAAGTCGCCGGCTCCGTAGGCGAGCTTCTGCGGGAAGGAGAGATACTTTTTCTGATTATCCATATTGACCCCCATGATATGACACGAATATAATACAGACAGGATTCTATAATGACTTGAACTTTCATCCGGATGATTTTATATTATGCTTAAAATGCTTTAGCGACAATGACACGGACAGGAGCAACTTGTTTAAATTTGTATCATATTCGAGAATAGTCATGAGAGAAGAGAATCTGCCAGTCAGCGACAAAACACGCATCCGTCGTTCCGAGACCCGCTTCTATCAGATGTCGGAGCCGATCGATATTTCCCTCAACACATCCTGCCCGGATGAGCCGGAGAGGTCTCTGGTGATGGCTGTGATGAGCCCTGTGATGAACTACACAGCCACTGTGCCTGTCTCGGATCCCCGGCACCCTGTTCATCGGACAGACCTTCATCAGCACAATTATTATGAGCTCATTTACGTGCGCCGCGGGTCCATGTACCAGAAGATCGAGGACCGCAGGCACCTCTACAGGGAGGGCAGTCTCTGTCTCCTGAATCACAACGTCCGGCATGCGGAGGAATACAACACGGAATTTCAGTGCGCCTTCGTGGCGCTCTCGGACCCTCTCATGCGGGAGCTGACGGCGGACCCTTCCGGCCGGTACTTCAGGCAGGAAAGCCTGCCGGAACTGGCAAAGATCCGAGACCTGGTGGCCCGTGAGGCGGAGGGCGGCGGCAGCCGGCGGGAGTACATAGACTTTATTCCCCGTGAGGGGAGCAGGGAGGAGATGGAAGCGATGCATGACCGGTTCGAGGCCCTGTATCACTGTTTCTTGGAGCCGGGGCCAGGCGCCACCTACCGGGTGAAGGCCATTTTGTCGGAGATTTTCGGGGCGCTGGCCGCGCCCTCCCACTACGATACGATCCCCATCAACATAGGGAGTGAGAAGGAGAGCAGGCTTTTCGACGAGATCACAAAGATTATGGAGGCTTCCTTTGGAAGGGTCTCCCGGTCCAAGCTGTCGGAAATGCTCCACTATGACGGCTCCTACCTCAACCTGATCGTGCGGAAATACACGGGCATGAGCATTTTCGCCTACGGCAATTCGCTCTGCATGAAGGAAGCGGCCCGGCTCCTGCGGGAGACGGACCGGGCTGTGCAGGATATTTCGGAGGAGCTCCATTTCTCCAACCGGACTCACTTTTATAAGCTCTTCGAGGATTACTGGCATATGACGCCGCGGGAGTACAGGCTGGCAGGCGCGGGACTTGCAGTGCCGTAAAGCGGCAGGCGTGAGCCGGCTGCCAGGCGGGCAGCGCAGGCGCCCGAGCATCCGACAACCGTGCGGAATTAGAAAGGAGAGGACTGCCCATGCTGAGTAACCAGCTCATAAACAGTGTCCGGATCGACTGGAACAGGATATCGCCAGACAGCTACCTGCGGGATATCCCCGCCATCAGCGGCCTCACGGAGATTGCCTTCACCCCCCCCGTGACCTTCTTCGTCGGCGAAAACGGCAGCGGGAAATCCACCCTCCTCGAGGCGATCGCTGTCGCCTACGGATTCAACCCGGAAGGGGGCACAAAGAACTACAGCTTCTCCACCTACGACTCCCATTCCGAGCTCTGCAACGCCATCCGGCTCTCGCGCGGCGTCCGCCGCGCGGGCTACGGCTACTTCCTCCGCGCGGAGAGCTTCTACAATGTGGCCACCAAGGAGGAGGAGTACAGCCGGGGACCGGGCGGCCGGCCCCAGCATTT
>CAMONF010000090.1 GCA_946620335.1 uncultured Clostridia bacterium | reverse complement strand
TGAAGCCGCCGCCTGTGGGGGACAAAATTGCCATCGCCGGCAGGGTCTGGGTGGTGGACGAGGGGGACCACCAGCGCCACGACGTCTGGTGCACCCTGGGCAAAGGCCGGATCCCGGCCTATTTCGGAGACGTCGCCGGCGACATCCATACCCGGATCCTGGAGCGGATGTGCCAGGTCCTGGCGGAGGATAAGGCCTATCCCTATCTTATGTCTCACGCTGTCGCAAGACTGGCCGACGCCAGGGAGACCTTCCGCCTGTCGAAGATGTCTCGGAAGCCTCTCGTGCACCTGGGCGGCAAGATGTGGGCTTTATTTCCCTGGCTGGGCAGCTATGCTTTCCTGGCCCTGGAGCGTTTCCTGAAGCTTAAGTGTGGCAAGGAGTTGGGTCTCAAGGGGCTGACCTCATCCCGCCCCTACTACATACAGTTCACCATGCAGGTCAGTGAGCAGGAATTCTATGAGATCGTGTGCGAAGAGGCGGCGACGTCCTTCGACCCCCTGGAGCTGGTCTATCCGACGGAAGTGCCTGTCTTCGAGAAATACGACGAGTTCGTGCCGCCCGTCCTGGTCCGCAAGGGCTTTGCCTACGGTGTACTTGATGTGGAAGGGATGAAGAACCGCGTCCGCAGCTGGGCGCAATATATCGATACAGCCGACAGGGAAGATGACTGACCATGACGAAAAAACCCTGCGGACCGCACATGCAGGCAGTCCGCAGGGTTTTTATTTGCTGAAATGGATCCTTCAGCCCTTTTCAATTTTCTCGATAATGTCTATGATTTCCGGCCAGCTGTGCACGCGGTACATCCCGTTGGCCTCCGCATCGTAGTTCCTGTTGTGGGGCATCGACATGAGAATTTTCACGTAATCGCCGCCCTCCAGGTTGTGGACGCCGTCGTCGATGAGGACGTCACCCCTGATCAACTGCTTGTGGCTGGTGATGATCACCTGGTCCCAGGTCAGGAAGGGAAAGTATCTGAAGAGGAGGTCCGTCATCTTCTCGGACACCGACTCATGGGGCGTGGCTGTCACGATGTAGATCTCATGACCGGCCTCCATCAGGTGCTTGAGCCCCTCTGCTGCGCCGGGAATAGGCTCCACGGTCCCCCAAAAGCCCGGCTGCAGGATCACGTCATAGACCTGTTCCCTCGTCAGAGCCGGAAAAGGAGCCGATACATCCCATGTGGTGAAATCCTCAAAAACAGCATGCTGCCCGTATTTCTCGTTGACGGCGCGTATCCAGGCCCTGAGAAGCTGTTCGATCGTATCATCCATGTCTACCAATATAGTCATCGCAGTATCCTCTCCGCCTGACAGAAAAAGCTGGTCCGGCCTTCCGATTTGTTGCGCGCACTCCCGCTTGCCTGGTGAAGGTCCGGTCAGTTCTGCTGGCGAATTCCTTTCCGGATTCTTTTCACCCCTGGCTAGGCACATTATCCCTCAGGTAAAGCTTCCGTGGATATGCACATCGCCGAGGAACCGCTTGAGTCCCTCCGGCCATTCATCTGCGCTCTCCAGGCCGTTATCGCCCAGCTCCACCAGCTTGTTCTTTCCGTGGTAGTCGCTTCCGGCCGTGACATAAAGCTCATACTGATCCGCAAAAGCAAGAATCTGGTTCCGAAGCTTTGCCGTAAAGCCTGAATAGAAGCACTCGAGGCCCTGCAGTCCGAAGGTCATAAGGCGCCGGATCCGCTCGTCCATCTCATCGCCCAGGATCAGCTGGTCGCCGCTCCCGTACATGGGATGGGCCAGGACCGGAATGCCGCCCGCAGCCAGGATTCCTGCTATGGCCTCCTCCGGTCGCAAGTACTCGCTCTTAAAATGAAGCTGATCGATGTACTGTCTGATTCCCTCTTCCTTGCTCGACACATAGCCGTATTTGACCATGAGATTGGCGATGTGGGGCTTGCCCGGATTATCCTGGGCGAGCAGTGCCTTTATTTCCTCCTCCGGGAAATCAAAACCGAACTCATCCATGATGAAATCAAGCCTTGCCTGCACCTTCTTCATCCGGAGAGAGTGCCCGTAGGACACCAGTTTCCGGATGTCCTTGGCTTTGGGGTCATATCCATAGCCAAGGACGTGGTATTTGCCCATCTCGTCTTTACAGGAGAACTCTGCGCCGGTGATAAAGCAGGGATCTTCCTCCTTTCGAATCTGCAGGATCCGCTCGCCGCCTTTGATGGCATCGTGATCAGTCACGGAGAAGAGGCCTATACCCGCTTCCTTCACATGTCCGAGAATTTCCCGGGGGGTATCGGTCCCGTCGGAGACCCTGGTATGCATGTGAAGATCGATTTTACTGCATCCTGTCATTGTATTTCAGATTACCCTTCAAAGATTCTTCTTCAGCGTCAGAATATTCTGACCGTCTTTATATTCATAGGACACATCGTCCATGAGCTTTTTGGTCATGAAGATGCCGAGACCGCCGATTTGGCGCTCCTCCGCCGACATGGTCACGTCCGGATCCTTCTTGGCCAGCGGATCATAGGCAACGCCGTTGTCCAGGAAGGTGATGGTCACGACCACCGGCTCCTCGGACACGGTTACCCGAACGATAGCATTTCCCCGGTCCGGGTTGTAAGCGTAGCTGGAGATATTGATAAATATTTCCTCCACCGCCACGCCGATCTGCATCCGATCCTTAGCGGAGCAATTCGCCGTCGCCAGGTGCTCATCCACGAAATCCTGCACTTCCTCCAGATTTTCCTGGACAGCCTCGAGCTCCAGTTCATAAGGCGTAAAAAGCAACGTGTCATAGGTATCCAGCAAAGAAATCAGCTCGCTCTTCCAGTGATCGATCTCCGCCCGGCCCGCCTCGGTCTCAAGTCCCGCGCGGCGGATGCTGCGGCGGATGGCCCGGGTGTAGCCGATGATCCTGGCCTTGTTCTCCACCTCCTGGATCTTCCGCTCATTGGTGGTGCCCAGGTAGGCAGCGAGCACTTTCTTCCAGAAACGCATGCCGGTCTCCCAGTCAAAGCCCTGGAAATGACGGATGACCGTGTGGTCCATCTCCGAAAATCCGACATAAGAATTGTACATGGAGCCCAGTTCAAAGATGGGATGGCCCACGGCAAGGGTATCCATGTCAATCAGAAGGACCTCATCGTCCTGCAGCTCAACGTTCCTGGTGTGGTAGTCGCCGTGAATCATATGATCGTCGTGGGGAATTGCCTCGATCAAAGCGACAAGCTTCTTACCCGACTCCTCAGGCAGATAATCCTTCGTAAAGTCAGCCCATTTAAGGGCGGTTTCCTTCATATCCGGAAGCTTCCCCTCGGGAACCACTGTTCCGTGGATCTTCTTCAGGAGGTTCACATACTCCTCCACGCACCATTCCATCTTGTCCGGTTCCGAGGCGAGGATCTTGGAAAAGCTTCTGGCATTCAGCAGTTCAAAGACGGACCCATAGCTCTCTCCGACCCGGACCACATCGTAGGAAATGGCCGTGGGAATTCCCAGGATCAGGGCCAGCTTGGCCACCTCCCGCTCATGCTGGATATCCTCCAGCGCGTCAGCGTTATTATAAGCCTTAACTACGTTGTCCTGGTCTATGCGGTAGATCGTGCCGTTGGCGCCTCTCCCGATCACCTCGCAGCCCTCTATGGACACCTTCCGGTAAGCCTTCTCCACGGTCATGATCTCTGTAAAACCGGTCATGTTCAGAATGTCATAGACGTCAGTGTTGACATTGACGATCCGCAGATTGTCATAGCGCTTCTTGATCCGCAGTATGATTCTGAGTCCCGCACTGGACACATACTCCAGGTCCTCTGCGTCCATCACGACCTCTGACGGCTTTTCCTCATCCAGTCTGGCAAAGATTTCCTTCTCGAGAGTGGAGGCATTGTTGGAATCAATCCTGCCCTTCAGTTCAATTGTCATAACAGCGCCCATCCTTTCCTTATTCAATCGTCAGAATGTTTGAAAACCCGGTGACATCAAGTATTTCCATGACATACTCATTCACATGGATCACCTTCATCTGTCCCTGTTTCCCCATCGCCTTTTGTGCATACAGCAGAGCCCTGAGCCCGGCTGAGGAAATATACTCCAACTTCTCGAAGTCAAGCGTCAGCTCCCGGGCCTGGGGAACCACTTCCTTGATCTCCCTGTCAAACTCCGGGGCCGTCATCGTATCCAATCTGCCCTCCGGCGCCAGACAGACAATTCCGTTCTCCATCGTCCTGTTCACTCTCAGCATAAAACACCTCCGCTGGCATTATATCATTCAATTGTACAGTTTCAGAAAGTATGATCGGACCGGTCCCTCTCATCCAAACTGTTTCCGATTCAGTTGCGGATCAGACACAGCATGGTAAGGTCGTCGAACTGGGCCGCATCCCCTACGAACGTATTTACCCCTGTATGGACATCCTCCAGGATTTCCTTTGGACTGCTGTCCTTGTGTTCATTTAATGTAGCGAGCATGCCCTCCAGTCCGAACATCTTTCCGTCCTTGTCCGTTGCCTCTGTGACACCGTCCGTATAGACAAAGAGCTTGTCGCCGCGGCCCAGTTCCAGGGTATTATCGAGGAAATGAATACCGGGCATGGCTCCGATGGGCATATTGTGCTTTGTCTTGGCCAGCTCAAAAGAACCGTCCTTCCTGCATATAGCCGGATCTTCATGGCCCGCATTGGCGGCGATCATATGTCCGGTGGACAGCTCCAGAATGCCGAGCCAGATGGTGACGAACATTTCCGCCTGATTGTGTTCACAGATGGTATTGTTCACAAACTCCAGGATTTCCCCAGGCGTACCGCCCATCAGCGTCCTGTCGCTCACGACGATATTGGTCACCATCATAAAGAGAGCGGCCGGAATACCTTTTCCGGAAACGTCGCCGATGGACAGGGCAAGGTGGTCATCGTCAATGAGGAAGAAATTGTAGAAGTCTCCCCCGACCTCCTTGGCCGGCTTCATGAAAGCATAGATATCGAAATCCTTCCGGTCAGGAAACGCCGGGAACACATTGGGGACAGCGTTCTCCTGGATGGTGCTGGCCAGAGAGAGCTCCGCACCCATTCTCTCCCGCTCAGCTGTGGCCAGGGTCAAATTGACAATATAATTGACCATGTCCGTTTCCATTTTGTCAATGGAATCCGCCAGGTTCACGATCTCCCGGTACTGGCTGATCTCGCCCAGAGGCTTCCCGATCGTGTTCTCCCTGGCGAAGCGCGTCGCTTCATCTGAAACCTTCTTAATAGGGACCACGAACTGTCGCCTGATGAAGAAAAAGGTGACGAAGGCGGACAGGAAACCGAGAAGCAGGGTGACGAAGCCCATATTGACAATAAAGGGGCGTCTGGCGTTGTTCAGCTCACTGATGGGGCGCTGGACACACAAAATTGAGACCACCTCCCCGGCCGCATCCTTCACAGGCACCATGGTCGTGATGTGGGGGTGGGCGCCGTCGGTCGGCTTGGCCTGGAATACTGTCTCGTAAGCGGAGCCGTTCTCATATAATTTCTTATATTTCTGTTCGTATTCACGGTTGGTGGTGTTCCGTTGGTAACCGATCTCCCAGGGCACATAGGTGGAATTGTCAACGGCATTGTTGACAATGTTGATAACACTCACGAACCGGCCATAGTCGGAGGTGTCGACCTTGATGACGTAGATAAGGGAGACATTCATGGATATACAGTATCTGGTCAGATTATCATGGATGCGCTCGTATTCCTCCGTCTCCTTCCCTTCCAGGTACTCATCAATGTGGTCGCCATTGACCAGCAGGCTGGCCGTCTCTGCCATATGGTAGGTCGTAACCATATACTCCTTCTGGAAAGCATCTGTAAAGAACACAAAGCTCAGGACGCTGACGATAATATAGAACACCAGAAGGAGAAGAATAATGCCGCCGATGAAATTGAGCGCCATGCTTCCCCGGATAGTTCGGTCGAATCCAGTGCTCTTCTGCTCTCCATGTTCCATTGAAATCACCTCTGAATGAACCGGTCCCATTGATCAACAATTGTGAATTCGGGTTTCCGACTCCCGCCTCGGGATCAGCTTTCTGCTGTCCCTCCGGCTAAGCAATGCATGAAATGAAGCCAATCCGCTGCTGTTTTCACGAGCCGGCTTCCTCTGTCTCCGCAATCGCTGTGATGTGGCTGGCAATGCGCTGGCATTTATCACGCGCCGACCTCCTGTGTTTCCGAAATCGCTATGATATGGCTGGCAATACGCTGCCATTATCACGCGCCGACCTCCTGTGTTTCCGCGATTGCCGTGATGTGGTTGGCGATACGTGAAAGCGAGTTGAGGGCTTCCACATAGGTCAGGCCCTGGTTGGCCGAACACAGTCCGTTGCGCATCCGCTCCATGTGGTCGCTCTGGGCAATGCTGCTCAGCTTGTTGATGGCTGCCTCGGTCTCCTTGGCGGCTTCCGCCGTGAACTCGAAGGCCTTGCTGTCCTCGTAGTGCTTCATGACTTCATCGAGGAAAATGATATCCTGCTCGTAGATGATCCGGAACTCATTGCGGGCCTCCTCCGAGTAGACCAGCTTGTCCTCGGCGCACTTTTCCGCCTGGCCCAGGATCTTGATGCAGTGGTCGCCGATCTGCTCCAGCTCGTTCATGCACTGGAAGGAGCTGACCAGCTGTCCGGAGACCTCGTCGGTCATCTTGGTTGTATTTATTTTCGTAATGTAGCCGTTGATCTCATCGGTGAGGAAGTCCGTCAGCTCCTCATTTTCACGGATCTGCGGGCCGGAGGAGAGGTCCAATGTGAGCAGGGCCTTGGAGGCAGCGGTCACGTTCTCCTTGACGATGGCCGCCGCGCGCAGGACTTCCTTGGAAATCTGCACCGCCATGACATGGGGATCGCCGATGAAGTTCTTGTCGATATACTCCAGCCGGAAAGCGCTCTCGTGGGCCTGCTTGGGCAGGATCCGGTAGGTCAGCGTGACGACCATGTTGGTCAGCGGGACAAGAATGACACCTGTGATGAGCTTAAAGAGGATGTGGAACATGGACACCTGGAAGGCCGGGCTCGGAACATGGGCCTCAATGACGGACTCCAGCGGTGTAAGCAGAACAAGCGGCACCATGATGATCGTACCGATCACGTTGAAGAGCAGGTAGATGATGGCCGCGCGCTTGGCGTTATTCTTGGCATTCAGGGAAGAAATGATAACAGGGGTAGAGGAACCGACGTTGATGCCGCAGATGATAAAGCCGGCAAAGCCCAGCGGCATGAGACCCTGCATGGCCAGGGCCTGAAGAATACCGACGGCCGCGGAGGAGGACTGAATGATGGCGCAAAGCACAGCGCCGATCAAAAAGCCCAGCAGCGGATTCCTGGCATTCACGATGAAATTCTGGAAGACGGCAGAATCCTTGAGCGGTGACATGGAGCTGCTCATGGTGTGAAGTCCCTGAAAGAGAAGACCGAAGCCAAGG
>CAMONF010000089.1 GCA_946620335.1 uncultured Clostridia bacterium | reverse complement strand
TGGAAGCAGTCCGGGTCAGGCCAGGCATGTATATCGGCAGCACTTCGCGCAAGGGACTCAACCACCTGATCTACGAGATCGTAGACAACGCGGTGGACGAGCACCTTGCTGGTTTCTGTACGCATATTGAGGTCACTCTGAACAAGGACGGCTCCTGCACCGTGTCCGACAACGGACGCGGCATCCCGGTGGGCATGCATGAGAAGGGTATCCCTGCCGAGCGGCTGGTCTATACGACCCTTCACGCCGGCGGTAAGTTCGACAACGAGGCCTACAAGACCTCGGGTGGTCTGCACGGCGTCGGCTCCTCCGTCGTGAACGCCCTGTCCTTATGGCTGGACATTAAGATCAAGCGGGACGGGGCCATTCATCACGACCATTTCGCCCAGGGAAAACCGGACCTGGAGCTGGTGAAGGGCCTCCTCCCGGTCATTGGCAAGACCAAAGAGACCGGCACCACGGTCACTTTCCTGCCGGACCCGGAGATCTTCGAGGTCACCCGCTTCTCCGCGACGGAGGTCCGCTCCAGACTCCACGAGACCGCCTACCTGAATCCGGGGCTCACCATCACCTTCAGCGACCTGCGGGGAGACGCTGAGGTCCGCGAGGTCTATCACGAGCCCGAGGGCATCGTGGGCTTCGTGCGCGAGATGAACAAGAAGTCCGAATGCCTGACCGAGCCCATCTACATCAAGGGGAGCGACGAGGGCATCGAGGTCGAGGCGGCCATCCAGTATGTCAACGAGTTCCATGAGAACGTCATGGGCTACTGCAACAATATCTTCAACGCCGACGGCGGCTCCCACCTGACAGGCTTCAAGACCGCCTTCACCCAGGTCATGAACAGCTACGCCCGGGAGCTGGGTATCCTGAAGGACAAGGACGCCAATTTTACCGGTCCGGACATCCGGAACGGGATGACGGCTGTCATTTCCGTGAAACACCCGGATCCGCGGTTCGAGGGTCAGACCAAGACCAAGCTGGACAATCCGGACGCCGCCCGCGTGACGGCCAAGGTCATCGCCGAGAAGGCGCCCCACTACTTTGACCGGAACCTGGACGTCCTCAAAGTAGTCCTGGGCTGCGCCGAGAAGTCGGCCAAGATCCGCAAGGCGGAGGAGAAGGCCAAGACCAACCTCCTGACCCGCCAGAAGTTCTCCTTCGACACCAACGGGAAGCTGGCCAACTGCATCAGCCGCGACGCTTCCAAGTGCGAGATCTTCATCGTCGAGGGCGATTCCGCCGGCGTCTCGGCCAAGACGGCCAGGGACCGCAACTACCAGGCCATCCTGCCCATCCGGGGCAAGATCCTGAACGTGGAGAAGGCCAGCATCGACAAGGTCTTAGCCAACGCAGAAATAAAGACCATGATCACGGCCTTCGGCTGCGGCTTCTCCGAGGGATACGGGAACGATTTCGATATCACCAAGCTCCGGTATGACAAGATCATCATCATGGCGGATGCCGACGTGGACGGCGCCCACATCGGGACACTGCTCCTGACCCTTTTCTACCGGTATATGCCCGAACTCATCAACGAAGGCCATGTCTACATCGCCATGCCGCCCCTTTACAAGGTGGTCCCCGCCAGGGGTGAGGGCGAATACCTCTACGACGACAAGGCCCTGGAAAAGTACAGAAAGACCCACAAGAACCAGAAATTCACCCTCCAGCGCTACAAGGGCCTGGGCGAGATGGATCCGGACCAGCTCTGGGAGACCACGCTGGACCCGAGGACCCGCCGCCTCCGCAGGATCGAGATCGGCGACGCCCGCCTCTCCTCGGACATCACCGAGGTGCTGATGGGGACGGAGGTGCCGCCCAGGAGGGATTTCATTTACGAGCATGCCCGCGACGCGGAGCTGGATGTGTAAGGATTTGCCATGGGTAAAATAACAACAGAGCAGGATTACGACGAGAAGATCATACGGACCGACTACTCGGAAATCATGCAGAAGAACTATATAGACTATGCCATGTCGGTCATCGTGTCCCGGGCCCTCCCAGACGTGCGGGACGGCTTGAAGCCGGTCCAGCGCCGCGTGCTCTACGATATGTATGAGCTGGGCACACGGTACGACAAGCCATACAGAAAGTCGGCGCGTATCGTGGGCGATACGATGGGTAAGTATCATCCCCACGGCGACAGCTCGATCTACGACTCCCTGGTGGTGATGGCCCAGGACTTCAAGAAGGGCCAGGTCCTGGTGGACGGCCACGGCAACTTCGGATCCATCGAGGGTGACGGCGCGGCTGCCATGCGTTACACCGAGGCGAGACTGGCCAAGATCACCCAGGAAGTCTTCCTTCAGGACCTGGACAAGGACGTGGTGGACTTCATGCCCAACTTCGACGAGACCGAGAAGGAGCCCCAGGTCCTGCCGGTCAGGGTGCCCAACATCCTGATCAACGGGTCGGAGGGCATCGCGGTCGGCATGTCCACCTCCATTCCGCCCCACAACCTGGGCGAGGTGATCGATGCGGTCATGGCTTTCATCGAAGACAGCGACATCTCCGAGGAGGAGCTCCTCAGGAAGCTCAAGGGACCGGACTTTCCCACCGGCGGCATCATCGTCAATGCCGACGACCTGCCGGCCATCTACGCCTCCGGCACCGGCAAGCTCCGGGTCCGGGGCAGGACCGTGATCGAGAAGCTGAAGGGCGGCCGGGAGCAGATCGTGGTCACCGAGATCCCCTATACCATGATTGGCGCGGGCATCGGCAAGTTCATGAGCGACACCGCGGCCCTGGTGGAATCCAGACAGACCACGGACATCACCGACATCTCCAACCAGTCCTCCAAGGAGGGCATCCGGATCGTCATCGAGCTGAAGAAGGGGGCGGATGCCGAGAACATCCGTAACCTCCTCTACAAGAAGACCAAGCTCGAGGACACCTTCGGCGTCAACATGCTGGTGGTGGCCGAGGGCAGGCCGGAGACCATGTCCCTAAAGAGGCTGATCGAGTCCTTCGTGGACTACCGCTTCGACCTGGCGACCCGCAAGTACCAGAACCTTCTGGCCAGGGACCTGGAGAAGGCGGAGGTGGAAGACGGCCTTATCCGGGCTGTGGACGTGATCGACCTCATCATTGAGATCCTCCGCGGGTCCAAGAGCCAGCAGATGGCCAAGGACTGCCTCATCTACGGCAGGACCGAGGGCATCAAGTTCAAGACAAAGAAGAGCGAGCGGCAGGCGGCGGGGCTTCATTTCACAGAGCGGCAGGCGACAGCCATCCTGGACATGCGCCTCGCCAAACTCATCGGCCTCGAAATTCTGGCCCTGGAGGAGCAGCACAAGGAGACCCTTGTCCGCATCGAGCACTACCGGACGCTGCTGAACGATTACGATGCCATGGCGGCCGATATCGTGGCGGATCTTGAGGCGGTGAAGAAGGAGTACGCCCGTCCGCGGCGGACCTCCATCGAGAACGCCGAGGCGGCGGTGGTCAAGGAGAAGGAGGTCGTGGTGGAGGAAGTCGTCTTCGCCATGGACCGGTTCGGGTACGCCAAGCTCCTTGACAAGAACATTTATCAGAAGAACAAGGAGAGCGTCGACGCCGACAACCGCTACGTCTTCCCCATCATGAACAACGACCGTGTCTGCATTTTCACGGCGGAGGGCCGGCTCCACACACTGAAGGCGGCGGACCTGCCCGTGAAGCGTATCCGGGACAAGGGCGTGCCGGTGGACAACGTCAGCAACTTCTCCACGAAAAATGAAACCATTCTCTGGCTCTGCCCCATGGAGACTTTGATGGGCAGAACGGTGTTCTTCGCCACGAAGCAGGGCTCTGTCAAGCAGACTGCCGGCGACGACTTCATCAGCAATGTGCGCAGCATTGCCTCCACCAAGCTGGCGGAAGGCGATTCCCTCGTGCTGGCCGGCCTCTCCGACGAGGTGGAGCAGGTCGTGCTGCGGACCGAGGAGGGCTACTTCCTCCGGTTCGCCCTCTCGGAGGTCCCCGTCTTCAAGAAGACGGCGGTGGGCGTCAAGGGCATCAAGCTGGATGACGGCGACGAGGTGAAGGAGGCCTTCCTGCTCGCGCCGGGTCTTGATCTCACGGTGGACTTCAAGGGCAAGCCCGTCCAGCTGGGCCGGCTGCGGCTCGGGAAGCGTGGGAGCAAGGGCGTCAAGAGGAAGTGACCGTCTTGGGGCGCGGGAGCAAGGGCGTCAAGAGGAAGTGACCGTCTTGGGGCGCGGGAGCAAGGGCGTCAAGAGGAAGTGGCCGTCTTGGGG
>CAMONF010000088.1 GCA_946620335.1 uncultured Clostridia bacterium | reverse complement strand
CGGGAAATGAGAACCTGAAAAACGGCCCGGTGGTGGGAGATTATCCCTAAAACAGCCTGGCGGTGGGAGAATATCCCTAAAACGCCCCAGTGGTGGGAGAACATCCCTAAACCGGCTCGGTGGTGGGAGATTATCCCTAAACCGGCTCGGTGGTGGGAGAATATCCCTAAAACGACCTTCCGGTGGGGATTTTTCCCTTGAAAAGCCCGCTGGTGGGGGATAATCCCTAATTTGGCAGGCTTTAAGTGGGGATTTTTCCCTGGGTTCGGCATGGATCCGGTGGAAAAACAGCCTGCTGTGACCGCGTCAGGTGGGAGAACGTCCCACCGCAGTATGTCTGGATCAGGACTTTCCTGCGGGGTGGCTTTGGCGAATATTTCTGAAATCCTCCGGCAGGAATTGTACAATGTTACGAAATTAAAAAATGTATTCACAAGATATGGTGGATACTTAAATAATTGACACAATATCGTGAAGAGGGCTCCTTAAGCCCTCTTTTCTTTTTGCTTTGAGAGGTTGATTTTTGAGGAGGTGTGGGTTAAAATAATGTCCAAGTGGTAGATTGTGGGGGAAAAACCCCATAAAGTGGGAGATTCCGGATGTTCCTTGGTAAGTTTCAACATTCTATAGACGGAAAAGGCCGGCTGACCATCCCGTCCCGTTACAGGGAGATGATCGGCGGGCAGACCCTTGTCGTTTGCAAGGGTTTTTCCGGCAACCTTGTTGTCTTTACCGAGGAATCCTTCATGGAATACGCCCAGTCACTGAAGACTCTCAGAAGCACCAACCCGAAGGAAGCGAGAATCCGCAGATACATTACCACCAGTGCCAGCGAGGCGCGCCTGGACCCCCAGGGAAGGATCCTGATCACTCAGGAGCTGAGGGAAGCGGCCGGCCTCACAAAGGACGCGGTGGTCACCGGCAACATCGACAGCTTCGAAATCTGGAGCCCCGAGCGCTGGGCTGAGGTGGATGATTTCGAGGAGGCTGACGATCTGGCCGGCGATATCGAGGAGCTTGGCATCCATCTGTGATGGAGCGGGACATAAGGAGCGGAAAATGGAATTTCACCATACATCGGTACTCCTGCATGAGACCGTAGATTCACTGGCCGTGAGGCCGGACGGTGTTTACGTGGATGGCACACTCGGGGGAGGAGGCCATTCATCTGAGATCTTGAAGCACCTTACTGCCACTGGAACTCTGATTGGGATCGACCGGGATGACGCAGCGATCCGTGCCGCTGGGGAGCGGTTGCGCGGGTCAGAAGGGCGCACGATCATCGTGCGGGGAAACTACTGCGACATGCCCGACATCGTCCGCGCATCCGGATTTGAGACCGTAGACGGAATCGTCCTGGATCTCGGAGTTTCTTCCTATCAATTGGACGAAGCGGAGCGTGGGTTTTCCTACATGAACGATGCCCCTCTCGACATGCGTATGGACAGGCGCCAGGACAAGACCGCGGCGGACCTCGTCAACGGTGCGAGCGAGCATGAACTGTTCAGGATCATCCGCGACTACGGCGAGGAGCGCTTCGCCCAGAACATCGCGAAGCACATCGTGGAGGCAAGGAGCCGGCACAAGATCGAAACGACTGGGGAGTTAGTGGAGATCATAAAGGCTTCCATCCCGATGAAGTTTCAGAAGACAGGCGGACATCCCGCCAAGAGGACCTTCCAGGCCCTCCGCATTGAGCTGAACGGGGAACTCACAGCTCTGACGGACAGCCTGGACGCCATGATCGGCCTCCTGAATGACGGAGGCAGACTGGCAGTCATCACCTTTCATTCCCTGGAGGACCGGATCGTCAAGACCACCTTCCGGAGAAATGAAACCCCCTGCACCTGCCCGCCGGGTTTCCCGGTGTGCGTCTGTGGCAACAAGCCGACAGGCAGGATCGTAACAAGAAAGCCCATTCTTCCCTCTGCAGGGGAGATGGCAGTGAACTCGCGGGCCAAAAGCGCCAAGCTGAGGGTATTTGAAAGAATCAGGTGAAGGTCTCCCGGGGAGAGACGGCCCATTTAGCCGTTTGCGGAGCCTTTGCCGGGGAGTATTGACATGGCAGCTCGAACGGGTACCAGGACAAAAGAAGGCCGGTATTCATTTGAACGCACCGTCGCAGGCCGCACTGGGGAGTACGGATCTGCCGGCCGCGGACAGGTGAACGGCTATATGGACGGGACGGATGGCGTCTGGCAGGGGTATGCCGACGGCGTCAGCCTTAAGACGGCCAGAAACCGGCAGAAGGCCCTGGCGGTAAACCGCGGGTTCGTGCTGTTTCTGGCGATCATGAGTTTTCTGACCGTCCTTATGTGCGTCCAGTACCTGCGGCTGAAGGAGACCATCACAGCCCAAACCAGAGTCAACAACTCTCTCATGTCTGAACTCAACAATCTCCGGAGCGAGAACGACGCTCTTTTGGAGAATGTGACGAACAGTATCGAGTGGGACCACGTGAAGGATGTGGCAATCAACGAAATGCATATGAAATATGCGACAGAAGACGAGGTCGTATGGTATAATACCGAGAGCAGCGGCTACGTCCGGCAGTATCTGGATGTGCCCTAATTCGAGGAAGGGAGTGCGTGCCTGCGCAGAAGGCGCGGCGGGCACCGGTGTGTTCAGATTTTGAGCAGCAATACATCCCGGAGCGACCCCTCCGGACGAAAACCTAAAAAAATGAATGCAAAGATGAGACGAAAGCTGGCAGGACTCTTTGTTGCAGTCGTGCTGGCTTTAGTTTGTCTTTTGATAAGGGTGAGCTATGTCAACGCCGTGAGCGGAGAACAGTACGCACGCCAGGTCCTCTCGCAGACCCAGGCCGAGTATTCCTCGCGCACGCTGCCCTATAAGCGGGGCGATATCGTGGACCGCAACGGGACGGTGCTGGCCACCTCCGAGAAGGTCTACAACCTGATCTTCGACTGCTATGTCGTGAACTCCTCCGAGGAGTATGCAGAGCCGACCGTGCGGGCCTTAAGTACGGTCTACGGTCTGGACGAAAACATGCTTTACGACAAGCTCTCGAGCGAGGAGACCAAAGAGTCCCGCTACCAGATCCTCCTCACGGATATCTCCATCGAGCAGAAGAAGGCCTTTGAGGACTACCAGAAGGACAAGTCTGTGCCCGAGGACGAGCAGAAGAGCCGGAAGAAGATTGCCGGCGTCTGGTTCGAGGAGGACTACCTGCGAAAGTATCCCTTCAATTCCATGGCCTGCGACCTGATCGGCTTTACCTACGACGGGGAGACGGCGGACTGGGGCATTGAGGGCTTCTATAACAATACCCTGAACGGCGTGGACGGCCGGCGGTTCGGTTACTGGGAGACCGGTGACGGGACCACCGATGTCACACAGACCATCATCGACCCTGTGGACGGCTGCACGGTGGTCAGCACCATCGACGCCAATGTCCAGTCCGTGGTGGAGGACACCATCGCCAAGTTCAATGAGCTCTACAAAGGCGGCCCCTACAGCGCCACGAGCGGCGCTGAGAACGTCGGCGTTCTGGTCATGGATCCCTCCGACGGGTCCGTCCTGGCCATGGCCAGCAGCGATCCCTACGACCTCAACCATCCGCGGGACCTCTCCGCCTATTACACCACAGAGGAAATCGGCGCCATGAATGACGCCCAGAGACTGGAGACCCTCCAGGGACTCTGGCGGAACTTCTGCATTTCCGACGTCTATGAGCCGGGCTCCGTCTACAAACCGGTGACCATGGCGGCTGCCCTGGAGAGCGCTGCGCTCTTCGGCGATGAGACCTTCTACTGCGACGGCTCCGAGGTCGTCTCCGGCACCCGGATCAAGTGCGCCAACAACGAAGGTCACGGGGAGGAGGACCTGGCCCACGTCATCGCCAACTCCTGCAACGACGCCATGATGCAGATTGCCATGAAGCTGGGCGTCGACGAGTTCTGCGCCTACCAGTCCCTCTTTGGCTTCGGATCCCGCACGGGCATCGACCTGTCCGGCGAGGCCTCCGGTATCCTGTACACGGCGGCCACCATGGGTTCCGTCGATCTGGCCACGTCCGCTTTCGGACAGGGCTTCGAGTGTTCCATGGTCCAGGAGGCTTCCGCCATCGCCTCCATCATCAACGGCGGCTCCTATTACCGGCCGCGCGTCGTGAGCCGGATCCTCGACATGAACGGGGCGACCATCAAGAATAATGACAAGATCCTGGTCTCCCGGACAGTCTCAGCCGATACCTCCTCCAAAATAAAGTCATACATGAAGATGGCCGTGGACGAGGGCGGCGCGGGTTACGCCAAGGTGAACGGCTACTCCATGGGCGGCAAGACCGGTACCTCCCAGAAGATTCCCCGCGCGGACGGCAAGTACCTGGTCTCCTTTATCGGGTTCGTGCCCTACGAGGATCCGCAGGTCCTCATTTATGTCGTTGTCGACGAGCCCAACCAGGAGAACCAGGCCGACAACCGGTTCCCCCAGTGGATCGCCAGGGATATCCTGAAGGACATCCTTCCCTACCTGAACATCTATCAGGATGAGCCTCTGCTGGCCGAAAATGATGTCCTGCGCTCAGGCCTGGAGACGCCTCTCGGCGAGAGCCAGTCAGACACAACGGCGGACACCAACGTGCCCGAGGTCCAGGGCAGTGAGGATCCGGCCGAGACCGCCGGCGGCAACAACCAGGAGACGGAGGGCTATACCAACGAGGAGGCAGGCCTCGCCTGAGGCGGGGAAAGCATCTGGACGTCAATAATGCCCGGAGCTGCCTGTGGCAGCGCAACCGCCGTTTCCACCGCGGAATAAAATACAGGAAAGCATTCGGCGATGGAGTGACCGTCGTTTCCGCCGCGGGATAAAAATAGAAGAAATGAACCTGGCCGGTTTGATGTCGCTGCGGCATCAGGACCCATACCCACGGTCCGCCGGCGCAGGGATAAAAAACTTGAAAGAGAGCATACACATATGGTCGAGTTATCCGCAATTCTGCCTGCATTTATTTCCTTTGCCATCACGGCAGCCCTGGGACCGGTCATGATCCCCTTCTTAAGACGCCTCAAGTTCGGGCAGACCGAGCGGGAACTGGGCGTCAAGGCTCACCTGAAGAAGGCGGGCACCCCCACCATGGGCGGTCTCACCTTCCTGGCAGCCATCACGGTGACATCCCTTTTCTTTGTATGGCGCTTCCCGAGAACGGGTCCGGTCCTCTTCCTGACCCTGGCCTACGGACTCCTGGGCTTTCTGGATGACTACCTCAAGGTGGTCAAGAAGAACAGCGACGGCCTCCTGGCCTGGCAGAAGCTGCTGCTGGAGCTGGTGATCATAGCGGTCTTCATCATCTATGTCCGCTTCTTCTCGGATATCTCCCTCCTGATCCGCATCCCCTTCGCGGGAGATAAAATGGTGGATCTGGGCTTTCTGACCTATCCCATGCTCGTCTTCGCCATCGCGGGCACGGTCAATGGCGTCAACTTTACCGACGGTGTCGACGGCCTGGCTGCTTCCGTGACAACGGTCGTGGCGGTCTTCTTCACCATCGCCTCCCTTCTCCTGGACGGCGGCGTGGCTCCCATCGCTTCGGCGGTGGCAGGCGGCCTCATGGGCTTTCTGCTCTATAACGCTCATCCGGCCCAGGTCTTCATGGGTGACACCGGGTCTCTGGCCCTTGGCGGCTTTGTGGTCGGCGTGGCCTACGCCCTCCAGATGCCCCTCTTCATCCTGATCGTTGGCCTCATTTATCTCGTCGAGGTCCTTTCGGTCATGCTGCAGGTGGGCTATTTCAAGATGACCCATGGCAAGCGGATCTTCAAAATGGCCCCCATTCACCACCACTTCGAGCTCAGCGGCTGGTCTGAGACCCGGGTCGTGGCTGTATTTACCATCGTGACGGCGCTTTTGGCCCTGCTGGGTCTTCTGGCCCTGTAAAATGCTTGGCAGACTGGACAGGTCTGCCAATTTCAAGCTTATGCGGAGGATGAGAACAATGGACTTAAAAGGTAAGAAGGTTCTGGTGTACGGCGCAGGCAAGAGCGGAATCGGCGCGGCCGACCTGCTCGCGCAGCTTGGCGCCTGCCCGATCCTTTTCGATGAAAATGAGAACAAGACCCCTGAAAGCCTGACGGCCCTCTTGGCCTGTCCGGAGAAAGCGGAGGGTCTTGTGGGCAGCATTCCGCCGGAGGTGGCCTCTTCCCTCGACCTGGTGGTCTTAAGCCCCGGCGTGCCCACGGATAAACCGCAGGTGAATGCCCTGCGGGATGCCGGTATCCGGATCTGGGGCGAGGTGGAGCTGGCCTGGCAGGCCACCCGCGGCCGCGTCCTGGCGGTCACCGGCACCAACGGCAAGACCACGACGACCTCCCTCCTGGGCAAGATCATGGCTGACGCCTGCCCGGAGGTGTTCGTCGTGGGCAACATCGGCAACGCCTATACCGGCGCTGCCCTGCAGACAACCGAGCAGTCCACGGTGGTGGCGGAAATCTCCAGCTTCCAGCTGGAGACCATTGAGGACTTCCACCCCGTCTGCTCCGCCATTTTGAACATCACGCCGGACCACCTGAACCGGCACCATACCATGGAGGAGTATATCCGGGTCAAGGAGTGCATCTCCATGAACCAGACCAAGGAGGACGTCTGCGTACTCAACTATGAGGATGCGGAACTCAGGGCCTTCGCGGAAAAGTGCACGGCCAGGGTCTTTTTCTTCTCCTCGGAGAGGGAGCTTCCGGAGGGCATTTTCCTCCGCGGCCGGGATATCGTTCTCCGGAACGGCGGGGAGGAGATCTGCGTCCTCGACACGGAGGACCTCAACCTGATCGGCACCCACAACTTTGAGAATGTGATGGCGGCCGTCGCCATGGCTTATTTCGCCGGCGTGTCCATGGACTCCATCCGGAAGTCCTGCCTGGCTTTCACGCCGGTTGCCCACAGGATCGAGTACGTGGACACCAAGAACGGCGTCGTCTGGTACAACGATTCCAAGGGGACCAACCCCGACGCGGCCATCAAGGGCATCCAGGCCATGAAGTGGCCGACTCTCCTCATCGCGGGCGGCTACGACAAGGGCTCCGACTACACAGACTGGATCCGGGCCTTCGACGGCAAGGTCAGGTACCTGGTCCTGGAGGGCGCCACCAGATTTGATATTCAGAAGGCGGCCCTTGCCTGCGGCTTCCCGGCCGACCAGATCGTCATCCTTGATACCATGCGCGAAGCCATGGATTTCTGCCGCGACAACGCCCGCCCGGGCGACGCGGTCCTTCTGTCACCTGCCTGCGCCTCCTGGGGCGAATTCCCCAACTACGAGGTGAGGGGTGACCAGTTCAAAGAGTATGTCAGGAAAGAGCTATAAAAAGAGAAGACAATCGAACAAGGTCCTCGGCGGGCTGCTGTGTGTCTGCGTGGCCGCGCTGCTTGTCCTTATTTCCGTCCTGCTTTTCCAGGTGGACGGATATATGGTCCGGGGCAGCTACCACCAGCGGGATGAGGATGTCGTGGAGTTCCTGATGCAGGGGACACTGGGCCACAATTCCCTCTATCTGGCGCTGACCAACCGCGGGCGCACGATGAGCGGCAATACCTTCATCGACACCATCACCGTGAACATGAAGGGACCGAGGAATATCGAAGTGGTCGTGGAGGAGAAACCCCTGGTGGGTTACGTCTATTTTGACGACCACTACTGGTATTTTGACCGGACGGGCATGGTCCGGGTCCTGTCCAAATACAGCCAGGCGGACTACAACCGGATGATAAAGACGGGCCGGCCTCTGCCCGAGGAAAATGAATCCACTCCCCTGGTCTCCCAGGAGACCAGCCCGACTGCCCAGGCAACGCCTGCGGAGGCTGGCGGCGATGCCGCGGCGGCAGGAGACGGTACAGTCAGCGGACCCCCTGCCACTCCGGCGGGAGATCCTGCTGCGGAAGACGGCGGAACAGAAGGTTCTTCTGTTTCCGGCCAGGCGGGGGGAACGACTCCATCCGGCGAGGCAGCAGGCCAGGCGGGGGGGACGGCTCCTTCCGGCGAGGCTGCAGGCCAGGCGGAGGGAACCGCGCCTTCCGGCGATACGAGCGGTCAGACGAATGAAAACGCTGAGGAGGCCGGCGGGGCGGACGTGATTGCGCCCCAGGAACTGGCCGGTCATTTTACGGGAGCGCTCACGCCGCCGGTATATTTCGGAGATTACGACAGCAGTGAGGAGGAGACAACGCTCTACAGCGACGAGTCTGATTACACGGAGGATTCCGGGGAAGGCTACGAAGACGGCTCAGAGGACTACGCCGGCGATTCGGGGGACTACAGTGAGGATTCCGGATCCTGGGAGGAGGACTACGAGGACGGATCGAATTCCTATGAGGAGGCGTCTTCCGGCGAGGACTACGACAGCGAATCGGACTACGGCGGGGACTCCGAAGGGGAGTCTTCCGGTGAGGACTACGACAGCGGGTCGGATTATGACGAGGAGGATTCCGGTGAAGATGCCTCTCAGGATCCGGAGACCATCACCTTCGAGGACGCCGACGACGTGATCGCGCCGGTGGTCATCACCGGGGAGGAGACGTCCGAGGGCGAAACAGCGTCCGAAGCCGATAAACCTGCCCAGACTGAGACGGCTGCCAGGTCCACCGCGGAGGACATGCTGAAGTCCGAGAGCGGGGCTGTGCTGACCTATATACCCCTCATTGAAGGGCTTTCATTTGACAGAATCGAGGTGGGCAAGACCGTGCCCGGGCAGAACAGCCGCGTCTTCGACATGCTGGAGACCTTCCAGAGCTTTGTGGTCAAGACCGGCGACGTGCCTGACAGGATCGTGGTCGGAGACAAGCTCGACCTTTCGGTCTTTTACGGAGGAGCGGAAGTGCGGCTGGGCACCGGCGATTACCTGGATGAGCGGCTGGGTGAGCTCAAATACATCCATCCCCACCTGGCCGGCCTCACAGGTATCCTGCACCTGGAGAATTTCGACGGCACCCAGGACGAGGTTATTTTTTCAAAAAAATAAAAAAATTTCTTGATAAATGACCCCAAAAACTATATGATTATTGTGATATATGGTAAAAAAACCATCCCATGCCCTCGAATTTGATCGTTTTTGACGGCAGGGGATGTTTACTGACTGTTCAAAGGCAGCTGCCGGCTATGTCAGGAAGGCTCCAGCCGAAGGGCTGGCGGCGAGTGCCGATATCATATGAGGCCACCGGGCCGTAGTAACAAAGTAAGCTCTCTTCTGTCGTACGATGGAACACTGCGGGGAAGGGAAGAAGGAGGAAGTGTCTTGTTAGAAATCACATCCAATGAAAATGAAGCTGCTGCACGTATAATTGTCGTCGGTGTCGGCGGAGCCGGCAACAACGCGGTCAATCGCATGGTCGACGAGACCATCGGCGGTGTTGAATTCGTCGGCATCAACACGGACAAGCAGGCTCTTGCTTTCTGCAAGGCCCCGACAGTTGTTCAGATCGGTGAGAAGGTCACCAAGGGCCTCGGCGCCGGCGCCAAGCCGGAGGTCGGTGAGCAGGCGGCCAACGAGAGCACCGATGAGATCAAGCAGGTCATCAGCGGCGCTGACATGGTCTTCGTCACCTGCGGTATGGGCGGCGGCACCGGCACAGGCG
>CAMONF010000087.1 GCA_946620335.1 uncultured Clostridia bacterium | reverse complement strand
CAGACCTGCATGAACTTCGTCAAGATCAACCTCTGGACCTGGAAGGAAGGCACCCAGTACATCTGGGAGCAGCTGGACGCCCATCTGGCCAACCATGCCCGTCTCAACTGCGATATCACCGACGTGACCCGCAAGGACGGCAAGGTTTACGTCACTGTGAACGGCGAGGTCGAGGAATACGACAAGATCATCGTCACCGCACCGCTCCAGTTCCTGCCTGACTACTTCGACGCCACCGAGGAGGAGAAAGAGCTCTTCTCCAAGATCGACTATGAGCGCTATGACGTTCTGGCCGTGGAGACCGAGCCGGAGCACCATCCGGAGATCTCCTACTACATCTTCGACAACATGACGCCGGAGCGCTACGGCCACCTGATGGTCTACTACCGCCGCTGGAGAGACACCGTTGACCAGGTCATCACCACCTACGCCCTCCGCAACCACAAGGGCAAGAAGACCTACAAGAAGGAAGCCTGCAAGAAGATCGTTCTGAACGACCTGAAGAAGATGGGCAACGACGCCTCCAAGGTCGTGAACGAAGCTTCCTGGTATTATTTCCCCCACGTCTTCTCCGAGGACTACGCGGCCGGCTGGTATGACAAGGTCGAGGCCATGCAGGGAAATAAGAACACCTACTATGCCGGCGAGGTCATGGCTTTCGGCGACATGGACGAGACGGCCGAGTACTCCAGAGAACTTGTTGACCGCTTCTTCTAAAGAGGTCACCGGTTATCAGTATATATCCACACGGGCAGGTAATCCCTGCCCGTTTTTCCACAAGGAGAAAAAGCATGAATTTCTACAAGAACCACTATGATGTCATCATCATAGGCGCCGGTCTTTCAGGCTTGTCCTGTGCCCTGCAGCTTCAGGCCAAAGGGGTGAAGGACATTCTGATTCTGGAAAAGCACAACCTGCCCGGCGGTCTGGCCACCTCCTACGTGAGGAACGGGATCGAAATCGAGGCCACCCTCCACGAGATGATGAGCATCGGCCCCAAGGAAGACCGGCTCAAAGTCGGCGCCTTCTTCGACGAGATGGGCGTGGACATCGACTGGCTCCGGGTCCCGGAGGCCTACCGCTTCATCGAGAAGACCAAAAAGATCGACATCACCCTCCACGCCGGCTTCAGGACCATGGCCGACGAGATCGACGCCCAGTACCCGGGCTGGGGAGACAAGGTCTTCGACTTCATGAACCTCTGCAACCGGGTCTACGACTCCATGAACATCCTCTCCGTCACCCCCATGAGCAAGCCGGAAATGCTGATGAAGCATCCCGACTTTGTAAAGACCGTGGGTTACTCCGCCGAGCAGGTCATGGATACTTACGGCTTCCCGGTGGACATCATGGATATCCTCACTCCCTACTGGATCTACGTCGGGAATCCCATGAGTTCGCTTCCCTTCACGATTTATGCCTTCCTCATGGCGGACTATTTCAGGGGCGGCAGCTATGTATGTCGTCATTTGTCCCATGAGATGAGCATGAAGCTGGAGCAGAAGGTGGAAGAACAGGGAGCCCAGGTGGAATTCCGCCAGGAGGTGGAGAAGATCCTGGTCAGGGACGGCAAAGTCTACGGCGTCAGAACTGCCCGCGGCGACGAGATTTTCTGCGATTACGTCGTGAGCGCCGCCTACCCCAACAAGGTCTACACCCAGATGATCGAGCCGCTCTCCGAGGTGCCGGAAGGCGCTGTCCGGATGGTGAACGCGAGACGCCTGTCCGTCTGCCCGGTCTCGGTCATGATGGTCCTGGACGGCACGCCCGAGGAACTGGGCATTTCGGACTACAATGTCTTCTCCGGCGACACCATGGACACCGACGAGATCTGGGAAAATTACCACACGAAGGGGCCCTACACCTATCTGACCTCCATTTGCCTCAATCTGGCTAATCCGGACTGCACGCCCAAGGGCTGCTGTCAGTTCTCCATCACGGCCCTGCCGCTGGCCGATCCCTTCCTCGACGTGAAGGAGGAGGACTATCTGGCCTTAAAGCGCCAGCTGGCCGCCGACATGATCGCCAACTACGAGAAGACCATGGGCGTCAACATCCATGACCACATCAGAGAAATCGAGGTGGAGACGCCTATGACTGTGGCCCACTACGTGGGGGCCTGGAAGGGCAGCATTTACGGCTATTCCCACTCACTGGACGACCACGCCGTGGCGCGGCTCCAGATGAAGGAGGAGGACCACTTTATCGAAGGTCTTGAGTTCGCCGGCGCCCACGCGATTTCGGGCAACGGCATGGGTCCCGCGGTGACCAACGGCCGCGCCGCCGCCAAGGGCATCCTGGAGGCTCTGGAACGAAAGAATAAAAAGAATCCGCTCTCGGAGGGCTTTGGCCGTGCCGCTGCAGCGCTGAACAGGGGAAAGGAGGCCGCAAAATGAAGATTGAAAGCTTTCTGAAAGACGTGGGCGGCGCTTCCCGCGTGACCAAAATGCGCCGTGACAATTTTAAGAGCGGTTCAACCGTTCCCCAACCCCAGGACCCCATCCGCGACCTGGCCGATGCCCTGCATCCTGCCTCCATGCGGTTCATCGTGACGGAGGTCCGCGACGCCTCCCCCACCTCTCGCACCTGGAAAATGAAGTCCGCCGACGGCCATATCCCCGTCTTCCAGTCCGGCCAATACGTCAATTTCAGCCTCAAAATCGGGGAAAGCATCCTTCATCGTCCCTACTCCATCTCCTCCGCCCCCTTTGAGGCCAGAGGGGAGGACCCCTTCATCGAGGTGACGATCCGCCGCAACCGCCCCTACTTCGTGCCCGACTACTTCTTCGAGCACGTGAAGGAAGGCGAGATCCTCGAGGGCTGCATGCCCTTCGGCACTTTCTACTATGAGCCCCTCCGCGACTCCAAGAACGTAGTCGCCCTGGCCGGCGGCAGCGGCATCACGCCGTTT
>CAMONF010000086.1 GCA_946620335.1 uncultured Clostridia bacterium | reverse complement strand
CCGGGCGGCGTCATCGTCCTGCCCAAGGGCATGGACATCAACTGGTTCACTCCGGTCCAGCACCCGGCGAACGACATGACGACCGACATCATCACGACCCATTTCGACTACCATTCCATCGACAAGAACCTCTTAAAGCTCGATATCCTGGGACACGATGATCCGACCATCATCCGCATGCTGGAGGACCTGACGGGAACCAATCCGCTGGAGGTGCCGCTGGACGATCCTGGCGTGCTGTCTTTATTTACCGGGACCGAGGCCCTGGGGGTCTCGGCGGAGGATATGGGCGTCGACCTGGGCGTACTGGGCGTGCCCGAATTCGGAACCAACTTCGTCATGGGCATGCTGCGGGATACAAAGCCCTCCAGCTTCTCCGAGCTCATCCGCATCTCCGGCCTCTCCCACGGGACCGACGTATGGCTGGGCAACGCTCAGTACTTCATCCAGAATGGAGACTGCACTCTGTCCACAGCCATCTGCACCCGTGACGACATCATGCTGAACCTGATCGCCTGGGGCGTGGAGCCCGAGCACAGCTTCAAGATCATGGAGGCCGTCCGAAAGGGCAAGGGTTTAAAGCCCGACCAGGAGGCGGAAATGCGGGAGCACGGCGTGCCCGACTGGTACATCGAGTCCTGCAAGCGGATCAAGTACATGTTCCCCAAGGCCCACGCGGCGGCCTACGTCATGAACGCCTTCCGCATCGCCTACTACAAGATCAACTATCCGCTGGCCTACTACGCGGCCATGTTCTCCATCCGCGTGACCACCTTCGACTATGAGATCATGGCCCAGGGGTGGGAATACATGGAGGAGGTCTGTATGGAGGTGACCAAGAAGGAGGAGAAGTCCCCCAAGGAAGAGGAAATGCTCAAGGACATGATGATCGTCCGCGAGATGTACGCCCGGGGCTTCGAGTTCCACCGACTGGACCTCTACAAGGCCAAGGCGACCTCCTTCTCCATCATCGACGGGAAATTAATGCCTTCCATCAACTCCATCGCCGGCCTCGGCGAGTCCGTCGCGGCCCAGATCGAGGAGGCTGCCAAGGCAGGGCCCTTCCTGTCCAAGGACGACCTCAAGAGCCGGGCCAAGGTCTCCCAGACCCTGGTGGATCTCATGGACAGGCTGGGCATCCTGGGCGATATCCCGGAGACCAACCAGATTTCCCTCTTCGACCTGGTGTGACCGGCCTTAAGCAGGCCTCTCCGGAAAAATGGGAATCAGGGACGGTTCCTTTTCCCACTTTTCATTTTATGAAAAGTGGGAAAAGGAACCGTCCCTGATTCCCATTTTCAAGGAATGCGCCGCCGGCCCTCAAGTATGAAAGACCGGCTTCAAGTTGCGAAGACCGGCCTTTTGTTTTATAATGTTTCACAGAATTTGACTTTTCAGCAGAGGTGTGGGACTGTGATCAGAACTACTGGTATCAGCATGGATCTTAGCTATGAGGAGGGCGCGAAGTCGGCCCTGATCCTGGAGCCGTCCAGGGTCGAGGGGAGCGTCGGGGAAGGTGAGCTGTTCAAGGCCGCCGTCACAGTGCGCTCCGCGGACGGTGTCCGCTTCAAGGCTTTCCTTGTCCCGGACAATGTCCGCATACAGGTGTCGGAGGACACCATCGTGACAGCCGGCCGGGAGATTGAAATCACGGTGGATATGAGCGGCTTTGAACCGGGCGAGACGGCCGAGGGCGTGGTCTCATTTTCCTCGAACCTGGGGGAGTACGAGCTGCCGGTCCGCGTCACCAGGCGGGCTGCCCAGGCGGACACGTCCCAGGGAATCATCGCGGATCTCTATGCCTTCACGGAGCTGGCTAAAAATGACTACCAGGAGGCATACCGCCTCTTCACATCCCCCGGCTTTATGAAGCTGGCGGAGACCGGCGGACCCTCCACCCCGGCCCTTTTAAGGGGCCTGACCGACCATCCGGTCATCTACCAGCGCATGGAGGAGTTCATGGTGGCCTGCGGGCTCAAGGATCCGGTCATGGTGACTGCCGAAGGCACCGGCGCCTCCTTCTACAACGTCGCCTATTCCATGCAGCAGAAGATTTTTCTCAGGCGGTCGACCTGGGGAAATCTGGACATGGACATCACTGTGGACGGAGACTTCCTCCGTGTGGACCGCCGGAGACTGACAGGGGACGATTTCAACGGGTCTGTCTACGAGCTGCCTTACATCATCCTTCATGAGAGGCTGGGCAGCGGCCGCCGCTTCGGCAGGATCGTCCTTCAATCCTTCTACCAGACCATCGTATATACCGTGTCGGCATCCCGGGAGGGGTCCGTCAAGGTGGACCTGGCCCACCTGGTTCGGGTCCAGCGGGTCAAGCTGGCGAGAAAACACCTGGACTACCTGGCCGGGCGGATCGACGTCGCCAGATGGGCTTCGGAATCCCTCGCTCTGATCGGGGAGGCCCGCCGCATGGGGGAGGACCCCTTCGTCTGCGAGCTCAAGGAGGCCTGGGTCCTGGAGACGAGCGGAGACCGCGCCGGTGCGCGGCATGTCCTCGAGGAGCTGTCCACAAACAGCTTCCGCAACCAGCCCATGGAGATCAGGGCCTTCTTCCTCTATCTCTGCCATATCGCCGGCTATGCGCCGGACGGCCGCCTCAGCGTGGTGGATACCATCCGGACCTGGCAGGGGCGGAACAGAGAGTCCTTCCTGCTCCTGTGGATCCTGCTCCAGATCGATCCAGACATGAACCGGACCCAGACCAAGAAAATGTTCTACCTGGAGGAGGCCTTTGAGCGGGGGACCCGCTCGCCCTACCTCTACATGGAAGCCCTGCTGCTTATTCAGCAGGATACCTCACGGCTCAGGCGGCTGACGCCCTTTACGCGGCAGGTGCTTTCATTTGCCGTGCGCCAGGGCATGATGACTGAGAACATAGCCTTGAAGACGGCCCTACTGGCCGACAACGAGAAGACGTTCAGGGATGCCACCTATCAGATCCTGACAGCCTGCTACGACGCTTTCCCGGGGCCGGATATTGTACTGGCCATCTGCCGCCTCATCGTGAAGGGGGAACCGGGGAAGATGGAGTACCACCGCTGGTATTCCCTGGCCATCGAGTATGACCTCCGGATCACACGCCTCTACGAGTTCTACGTGGAGACCCTGCCGGAGAATTATCAGCGGATCCTGCCGCTGCCGGTCCGCAAGTATTTCGCCATGGGCGGCGAGCTCTCCGAGAGCAAGACAGCCCTTCTCTACGCCAATATCATTCGGAACAAGGAGCAGGATGCGGCGACTTACAGCCTCTACGAGTCCCTCATGGAGGCCTTTGCCGTGATTTCCCTGGAGCGGGGGAGAATCAACGCGGACTATGCCGTCATTTACCAGACCTTCGCGGAAACTCTGATCGCCCGGGGACGGGTGCGGGAGCTGGCCGAGGTCCTCTTCACATGCCAGATCTACACCGACGATCCGACGCCGCGGGAGGCCATTGTATGCCACGATGCCCTGAACGGGGAGGTAAAGGCTTCCATGAGCGGCGGGACGGCCTACCTGCCCTGCTATACCCATGATGCCCGGATCCTCTTCGCCGACGCCCAGGGCAGGCGGAGCGCCTCCAAGGTTTCCTGCTCGGTGAAGCCGCTGATGGATACAGCCCGGCTGGCACCGGTACTGGCGGCCAAGGGCGCTTCCTCACCGGGACTTCTCCTGCGGCTCTGCAGCGGGGACGGGGGACTTCTGCCCCTCGACGCCGGCCATCTGGGCGCCTTCAGCCGCATGGAGCGGTCGGAGGCCTTTTCCGATGAGTTCAGGAGCAGCCTGCGCAGCAGGATCCTGGCCTTTGCCAGGGCCAACGCCGACAGCGAAGCGCTGGACAGCTTCATAAAGGGCGTTGACCTGGACGCCTTTGCCCGGGCTGACCGGAGGACCTTGATCGAGGTCCTGATCCGCCGCGGCTTCGATGCCGAGGCCTTTGACATGCTCCTCAACTACGGCTTCGAGCACATAGCGCCGGAGCTCCTCGTCAGGCTGACCAGCCGTCTGGTCAAGGAGGATGGGGAGGGCAATCCGGACCTTCTGGCCCTGACCCTTTACGTGTTCCGGCTGGGCAAGTACGATGAGAGCATGCTCAGCTACCTTGTGGAGCACGTCGACACGACCCTCAAAGAGATGCTCTCTGTCCGCCGCCGGGCCAGGAGCTTCGAGACGGAGACCTTCCCGCTGGATGAGCGGATCTTAAGGCGCGCACTCTTTGTCCGTCAGGTTCCCACCGAGGGCGGCGAGATCCTGCAGTATTACGTCCGCGTGGCTGGCCGGGACGAGCTGGCGGCGCGCTACATTGCCTTTGAATCGGAAACCACCTTCCAGGCGGACAAGACCGTCTCGCCCTATACGGCCTCAGAGCTTGGCCGCATGATGGACCGCGACCGGGATATGCCCCTGGCCTGCCGTCTGGCCTTGCTCAAGTACTACTCTGTGCAGAAGGAGCTGACCGCAAGGGAGGAGAACCAGGTGGATCTTCTCATGGAGGACGCCGCCGGGAAGGGTCTTCGTTTCCGGTTCCTCCAGGACCTGCCGGCCATTTTTCTCAGGCAGTACCAGCTGGAGGACAAGGTCATCGTGGAGGTCCGCGCGGAGGAGGACGCCGCCGTCACGCTTCACTACCGCATGGCCGGACCGGGGATGGGGGAGGAATTTGCCTCCGAGCCCATGGTCCAGATCTATGACGGCATTTTCACAAGGGAGTTCACCCTTTTCTATGGGGAGGTCCTGGAATACTATGTGACCATCCGCCGGGGAGACGAGGAGGAGCGGCAGGAGGTGTCCTTCGCCCAGGCGCCCGCCATCGATATGAACGGCCGCAGCCGCTACCAGCTCATCAACCGCATGCTCTACACGAAAAATGAAGGCCGCACGGAGGAACTCCGCGACCGCATGGGCCAGTACGTCCGCACCCGTGCCCTGATTGATTCACTCTTTGAACTGGAGGAAGCCGCCCATGAATGAAGTGACCAATGTGCTCATCGGCTTCGAGCTGGGCCGGGAAGGCTCCCAGATCTGCTATTATGACCGGACGGCCTGCGAGCCCATCTGTGTGCCGACCAAGGTAGGCACGAATCTCTTCCTTTTCCCCACGGCCCTTGGAAAGGTCAAGGGGAGGAAGGACTGGCATTTCGGCCTGGAGGCCCGCTACTTCGGCACTCTGGAGAACGGTATCTGCATAGACAATCTCTACGACATCGCCCTCGGCACGGATAGTGTGGAGGCGGACGGGCAGACCTACACGCCCGCCGATCTCCTGGCCATCTTTCTTCGTGAGTCCCTGAAGCTCCTGGGCCTCGTCTCCATCGTGCGGAGTGTGGAGGCCATCATGGTGACCACCTCCCACCTGACAGGGGAGCTGGTCGTAAATCTCCGGAAGGCCTTTATTTCCCTGGGCTTTTCCCGGGACCAGATCCTGCTCCAGAACGAGATGGAGAGCTTTTACTACTATGCCTTCTCCCAGCGGCAGGATTTCTGGAAGAAGCGGATCGGCCTCTTCCGGATTTCGGAAAATGAAGTCACCTTCAGCGCCCTTGCCGAAGACCGCAGCGCAAGGCCCTCCACTGTCCGCCTGTCCACGGCCAGGAGCCTGACCTTTACCGGCGACCCGGCCATTCGGGACCTGGAGATGTGCGAGTATGCAGTCACGAGCCTTGGCGATGATGAGTATTCGGGAATTCTCCTGGCCGGCACCGGCTTCGACCCGGCCAAAATGCAGCAGACCGTCTCCTTCCTGGTGGAGGACCGGCGCCGCGTCTACTATGGAGACAACCTCTTTGTGAAGGGCGCCTGCTATGCCGCCATGGCCCGGCGGGAGAACCAGAACATGCGGGGCCGGCTCTACATGAGCGAGGACCTGGTGGAGACCAATGTGGCCATAGACCTCCTGGACGGCGGCAAGTCGGTCCGGTATCCGCTGATCACAGCCGGCGTCAACTGGTATGAGAGCGCGGCGGGATGTGAGCTCCTCCTGGCTGAGGGGGAGGCCCTCACCTTCGTCACCTCCGACCTTGCCGGCATGAACGAGACCACAGTGTCGATGCCCTTGACCGGGCTTCCCAAGCGGCCGCCCAAGGCGACCAGGATCGCGCTCTCGGTATCCTGCACTTCTGCCGACCACTGCGACGTGGAAGCGGAGGATCTGGGGCTGGGGGCCTTCTTCCCGGCCACCCATAAGATCTGGCGGATGACGATCCCCCTGAGGGAGCAGAACGAGGAGGGGTGGGAGTAAGCTATGAGCGAGTATATTCTCTGCCGGACGGGGAAGGCTAAAACCCCCTATTATATCGAAAATATAGGCACCAGCATTTTTACGCTGGAGGAGCTGTGCTACTATGCGGCCAACTACGCGCCGCTTTTGGACCCTACCATCCTGAACGAGGACCTGGTACGCTGGGTGGCCCAGGAGCTGAAGCTCCAGAACCTTGCCATGAACATGGGCAAGGCCCTGCGGGCCAAAAAGAGGGTGGCGGATTTCATTTTGCCCATCTTCCTCGCGGCCGGCTACATGACCAACGCCGAGATGAACGACTACGCCCGGATGCTGGACGACATGAAAAAAATGCCGGTGCCGGAGCGCCTCAAGTTAAAGGGCGACTCTCTGGTCAAGAGCGGCAAGTACGCCTCAGCCATCCGCAGCTACCGGAACCTTCTGGACGCGCCGGGGCCCATGGAGGACGGCCTGCGGGCCGGCATCTGGCACAACCTGGGCGTGGCCCAGATGAAGCTCCTGCTCTTTGCCGAGGGACTTCATTCCTTCCGGGAAGCCTATGAGCTGGATCCGACGCCGGCCAGGCGGCAGACCTATATCTGCGCCGCCCGGATCAGCCGGCCGGAGAAGAAGTTCCGGGAGGAGATGGCGGAGGCGGATATGGACGCGGAGGCCGTACAGGTGGCGGAGGAAGCGGTGGATATCGCCAGAAAGGCAGCCCTCGCCACGGAGCTTCCGGAGGATCCGGAGGAATTCCTTATTGAGGAGATGGCGGCTTACCACAGTGCGGTGGGGGCGTGAAGAGTATAAAAAATGGGAATCAGGGACGGTTCCTTTTCCCACTTTTCATTTTGAAAAGTGGGAAAAGGAACCGTCCCTGATTCCCATTTTATTTACATTCAGTTGCTCCCGCCGGTGGGAATATAAGGAATAAGGGCGCTGGCTACGCCGCTGATGGGCATGGTCTGGAGCCAGACGGTGCCGGGGCCGTTGAGGACTGTGTTGAAGAGCCCTTCGCCGCCCAGAAGCTTGTTCTTGAGCCCCTTGACGGGGACGATGTCCATGTGCACGCCCTCGCTGAAGCCGGCGACGTTGCCGGTGTCGACCACGATCTGGTCGCCGCTGCCGAGCTTGTACTCGATGAGTTCGCCGTCGATCTCCACGAAGGCCAGACCGTTTCCGGAGAGCTTTTGCATGATGAAGCCTTCGCCGCCGAAGAGGGCAGTGCCGAGCTTCTTTTTAAAGTGAATACTGAGGCTGACACTGGATTCACTGGCCAGGAAGGCGGATTTCTGGAAGATCCAGGAGCCCTTGGATACGTCTACGACAGCGATTTTGCCCGGGAAGCTGGAGCCGAAGGCGATGAGGCCCGGCCCGCCCCTGGCGGTGTATAGGTTCTGGAAAATGCTCTCACCCGAGAAGAGCCTGCTGAAGCCGCCGGCCCCGGTGGTCTCCATTTCCATGTTGGGGGACATCCAGACCATGGAGCCCCGCTCTGTGATCATTTGTTCATTGGCATCCAGACGGCATTCCACCACAGGGAAAGGTGTTCCTTTGATTTCGTACTGCATATGTTCCTCCTTCTGTACCTTCAGACAAGTGTGACGGAACGGGGGCGAGCCCCTACGTCTTCATCTTAGCATAAGAGGGCGGAGGCTGCATTTCTTTTTTCCCGGAAGACTTCGGCAATTTGTGCACACGGGGGCGGAGAAAGGGGGAATAATAAGTTATTTTGCCTGATTTCTCAGGCCAGGGCCCGCCGTGCTTGAAATGAGACCATCCTTAGTGTATAGTGAACAAGGGACAGTTCCCCGGCAGATCCTGCCGGGGTTTGTCATGCCCGGAGATACCGGATGGACAAGGCAGGAGCAAACCTCTGCCGCCTTGCATGCCTCTGGCAGAAATGGAGAAAATATGAACGACAGATACGTAAGCCCCCTTTCCGAGCGCTATGCCAGCCGTGAGATGCAGGAAGTCTTCTCACCGGACAGAAAGTTCAGGACCTGGAGAAGGCTCTGGATCGCCCTGGCCGAGACCGAGCAGGCGCTGGGACTGGATATCACAGACGAGCAGATCGCGGAGCTCAAGGCCCACGCGGACGACATCAACTATGAAGATGCCAAGAGGCGGGAGAAGGAAGTACGGCATGACGTCATGTCCCATGTCTATGCCTACGGACTTCAGTGCCCGAAGGCCAAGGGAATCATCCACCTTGGCGCCACCTCCTGCTACGTCGGCGACAACACCGACATCATCCTTATGCGGGATGCCCTGGCCATCATCCGCCGCAAGCTCGTCAATGTGATCGCGGAGCTGGCCAAATTCGCGGAGACCTACAAGGACCTGCCGACCCTGGCCTTCACCCACTTCCAGCCGGCCCAGCCCACCACCGTGGGCAAGCGCGCCACCCTCTGGATGAACGAATTCATGATGGACCTCGAGGACCTCGACTACGTCGCCGGCTCCCTGAAGCTCCTCGGCAGCAAGGGCACCACCGGGACCCAGGCCTCCTTCCTGGAGCTTTTTAACGGCGACCAGGACAAGTGCGACCAGGTGGATCCCATGATCGCCGAGAAGATGGGCTTTAAGGCCTGCTACCCGGTCTCCGGCCAGACCTATTCGAGAAAGGTGGACACCCGGGTCATCAACGTCCTGGCGGGCATCGCCTCCAGCGCCACCAAGTTCTCCAACGATATCCGCCTGCTCCAGCACTTAAAGGAAGTGGAAGAGCCCTTCGAGAAGAGCCAGATCGGCTCCTCCGCCATGGCCTACAAGCGCAACCCCATGCGTTCCGAGCGGATCGCTTCCCTTTCCCGCTACATCCTCGCCGACGCCATGAACCCGGCCATCACGGCCTCTGTTCAGTGGTTCGAGCGGACCCTCGACGACTCCGCCAACAAGCGCCTGTCCGTCCCCGAAGGGTTCCTCGCCTGTGACGGCGTCCTGGACCTTATGATCAACGTGGTGGACGGCCTGGTGGTCTATCCCAAGGTCATCCGCAAGCACTTCTTGGCTGAGCTGCCCTTCATGGCGACCGAGAACATCATGATGGACGCCGTCAAGGCCGGCGGCGACCGCCAGGAGCTGCATGAGCGGATCCGTACCCTGTCTATGGAGGCAGGCAGAACAGTCAAGGAAGAGGGCAAGCCAAACGATCTTCTGGATCGCATCGCGGCGGATCCCGCTTTCAATATAAGCAAAGAGGCTTTACAGAAGGTTATGAAGCCAGAGAATTACATCGGCCGTTCCGCGGAACAGACCACTGAGTTTCTTGACGGGGTCATAAAGCCTATTCTGTCTGAGAATGCTGACGTGCTCGGCATGAAGGCAGAGATCAACGTATAAACGTATAGGAGGTTTTATTATGATCAAAGCAATTACAGGCGCTAACTGGGGTGACGAAGGAAAAGGCAAGATCACTGACACCCTTGCATCTGAAGCGGATATCGTGATCCGTTTCCAGGGCGGAAGCAACGCCGGTCACACCATCAAGAATGAATATGGAAAGTTCGCACTGCACATGATGCCGTCGGGCTGCTTCTCTGCTAACACCACCTGCGTTCTGGGCAACGGCGTGGCACTGAACATCCCCAAGCTCATTGAGGAGCTGAACGACATCGTATCCCGCGGCGTTCCGGCACCCAAGCTTCTGGTTTCCGACCGGGCCCAGATCGTGATGCCCTATCACATCCTGCTGGACTCCTATGAAGAGGAACGTCTGGCCGGCAAGTCCTTCGGTTCCACCAAGTCCGGTATCGCCCCCTGCTACTCCGACAAGTATGCCAAGATCGGATTCCAGGTAAACGAGCTGTTCATGCCGGAGGCAGAACTGAAAGAACGCATCGCGAATGTATGCACAATCAAGAATACTT